>JAKPEO010000001.1 GCA_029551925.1 bacterium | reverse complement strand
AAGTATTTTATTTGACGGTTTAGTCGATTTGCTGATTTTACCGAGCGTCTGTTCAATACCGCCAGATGATTCATTAGTATTAGACGTAGACGAACTTGCAGAGCCGGCTGACATCTCAATTTTATCTTGTTCAAAATGTATAATTTCCACTTTTATTTCATCAGCTGCAAACATTTTAGTTAATATGTTAGCCGCTGATGCTGCGTCAATATAATTTAATGTATATACCTTTATTTTTTCAGTGTAGATTCTATCCATTATTTTTTTTTCTTTGCCGGATTTACGAGAAAATATTTTTAGCAGATAACCTTTATCTTGAATTTCAAAACCAGCTAATTTACTCGCTTCTTTTACAACATCTATCGGCTCGACATTATTAAGACTAATCATTATCTTATCATTGTCATCAATAATAGCGGAATAATCCAACACAACATTCAATTTATAATCCGCTACGATTAATGCGATTAAATCTTTTGCTGAACCCGTAAAATTTATATTTGTTATTTTTTCAGCAAAACAAATTTCAAGATTAATCGCTAAAAATATGCAAATAATCAAGAATTTTAGTTTTTTAGTCATTATTATTCCGTCCTTTTTTTTATAAAAAAATCCAAATCTTATTTAGTTATAATCGGATATTCTATTGTATTGTTATTTTGCTCTAAAATTAATTTGTTTGTTAAAATATTTTTAATTTTCCAATCTTCGATAATGTCAGTTTCGCCATAAAGTTTATTATCTACAATTATATATTTTTTATCTGATTTTATTATTATTCCCTTGATTTTGAAATTCGGATATTTTAACGGCTTCGGTTTTTCCGGCTCTTTTTTTTCGTCAGCAAATAATTTTTGTTTGGCGGTTTCATCAAAAAAATTTGCCGTTATATTGCCGATTGGAAGATGCTGCTGTCTCGCTGGACGATATTGCTGTTCCGCTAATTTATAGTAATTTATAGTTAAATTTACAGATACAAGAGTCGAAGAAATATTGGTATCAGCGCCAGAAGAAGCAAGAGAAACATTCATTTTATCATTTACTAAATAATATTTTGAATTTTCTAAATTATTCAGATAATCGTATAATTTCAGCGGATGAATATAAAATTTTATATTGTATGTCTCTTTGGAAATATAATTTAAAATATCCGCTTTGGAATAATCGATATTTTGTAGAATAAATGAAGTATCGTTGAAAGTAGATAATAATTTGTATATTTCCGATGATTTCGCAGAATATTGCAGCATTCTATTTTTTGCTGCGAACGAATTTTGAATATCTGTAATTTCGCTTTTTAAAATATTTAGATATTCTAATTTTTGAGTCAATTTATCGTCAGTTTGACTTATATTTTCTGATGCTTGTCTAAATTTATTTAATTCGTCAAATAAATTATTTTTTTGCTGCTCTAATCTGCTTATTTTTGCACGGCTTTCATATATTAGATTTTTAAAGCGAAAATACAATATCAGCGCAAATATCGCGGTTAGTGTGAATATTATCCAGAACAATTGTTCCTTATATTTTTTTTCTAAAAAATTATTTAGCGCGTCAATCAACATATCTAAATTCTATAATAAATTTTTTTAGTTTTTTGTTTTTTATTATTATATCCTCAATTGAATTTATTTTTAAATCTAAAACATTATTATTGTTTTCTAAATTTTTTGAATATTCGATTATCGTTTCCTGTTCTATCGCTATTCCGATAATTTTGATTTTATCGCTGTCAAAATATAGTTCTTGGAGATATGCGGCATTTCCGGTATTCAAAATAATATTATAAATTTGAGAGTATTTGATTTTATTAGGAGTAAATTGCGCAATGTCATTATATCTTGTAAGAATAGAATTTTTTGTGTCTTCTAACATTTTAATTTCTATGTCTATTTGCTCGTCACTTCTTTTATTATTTTTTATGATTTGTGATTTTGTCTGTATTTCAGATTTTTCTTTGGCAATTTGTTCTTCTATTAATTTTATATGTTCTACAAGTTTTTGCTGTTTATCTTGATAATAATTAGCGCTTGATTTTCCGATGATAAGAGAAGTAATAATTAAAAATAACAGATAATACAAACCTATCATCAGCGAAGAGAATGCATTAAATTTTTTGAAATACGGCGGTATTATATCCATTTCCCTGATTTTATCGAAATATAGACCGCAGTAATTAACAGCCGAATTTTTTATTAGTTGTATTTGGCTTCCTTTTTCTTTGTTTTCTGAAAAATATTTGTCTGAAATATTCAGGCGCAGTGTAAGAGTTTCAAGTTTGACATTCAAAAAATTTTTTGAAATTTTGTCTTCGATTAGCGATATTATTATATCATTGCCTGTCAATATAATTCCGTCTAATCTGCGATTGTGCTCTATTGACGAAAAATAATCGAATGTTCGGTTTATATTGTCTGTGAATCTTGATAAAAATTCGTCAAGCGCAGAGTATGCTTCGCTGCCGCGTATTTGATTTTTATACGCGTCAGCCGCTATTTTTTGCATCTCTTCTGATTCCGCTTCGCTGATTTTGAATTTTTGCATTAGTAATTCTGTAATATTATAATAGCCAATAGGTATATCGCGACTAAACAATACGCCGTTTTTAGTAAGCATCAAGATGAATGTGTTATTTCTTTGAAAATTTATTATGCTGTAAATTTCACCTTCTTTGATTTGATATAACGATGAATATAATGAATATACGCAATAATCCTTTGATACAATTATTTTCGGTGTTAAACCGGTTTTTTCTTTTATAAAACTGCATAAATTTATCGTTTCTTTGCGGTTTATAGCATTTATTAAATATTCTGTTTGTTTGATACTTTTATCAACTTTTTGTCTAATAACTTTATATTTTAGATAATTTTCTTCTGTTAGAATATGTTCGTTTCTTATTGCCCAATGCAGTGTTTCTAATTGTTCTTTTTTATTATATAATGTTGGGACTAATATATTTTTTGAAATTATAGAGTTATCGTCAATTACAAAATAAATTTTTTTTTTAGTTATGATTTTTTTTGATTTTAATTCTATTAGTTTTTCGCACGCTAATTCTATCTTTTCGCGTAATATTAAGTTTTGATTTTTATTGAACGGTAATATTTCACAAAATTCTATTGTCCAAACGTTTTTTTTATAATATCCAATGGATATTGAAATTTCAGAATTATCAATCGAACAACATAATAATTTCATAAAAATAATTTATTATATTACTAATTCAAAAAAAAATCAATAATTGTATGGTTAAAAAAAAATTAAATATTGATAAATTTTTTTTAATATGGTATATTATTAAATATGAAATTAAATAAATATTTTATTATAATTATTTTTATTATTTTTGTAATGTTAAAAGTAAAAGTGCAGCGAATTTATGCAGAGATATTTTATCAAAATAATTGGAAATCTGGTGCAGGGCAAGAAATATGGGATATAGGCGGTGTTTATAATTCGTCTAAATATTTTTATGATACTTATTGTTATACGAATATTCAAAATCAAACAATTTTAAATTGGATTGATACAGTAGTTTTTCCAGCGCCTACGCCCGGTGGCGCTGTGGCATCCGCTAATATTTCTGCTGGTATGCTTACAACAGACGGAAAATATTTATATATCAAAAATTGGTATTCTACTGATAATAATGACAACAAATTAAAGATGATAGGCACTGGTTATAATGGCACTACGCTGTGGGAGGATTATGGATATTTTTCTGATACTCCGACAAATCGTTCAAAATCTATGACTTTTGTTGATGTTAATAATCAAAGATATTTTTTAAATGGTTATACTACTAATGGTTCAAATTTACAAAAAGTAAATTTGAATACTAAACAGATGGATTATTATAATTTACCTTCTGGTTTAGTAAAAAAAACTACTGGTTTGCCTTTTAGCGGCGCTGATGATGAAATATTTATTACTGCCTCGCCGCGATATTTGTATAATGTCGCGCATTCAATAAATAACAACGGCAATAATGGTTTTACTATAAAAATTTTTGATTTATTGAATATTGACACGCCGCAAATTAAGACAATACCAATGGCAAATTCATTTGCAGATATAGCGGGTATATATGTTGATAATAATTATATTTATATTTTAGAAAGAGCGAATAATCCTGAAGCAGTGCGTATTGATTTGCAAACGAATCAAATAGTAAAACGTTGGCAGTATGCGAATGGTAATTTTTCGCAAAATGGTTGTTATGATTTTGAAAATAATGTGTTATGGATGTCAGTATTAGGCGCCCAGCCGCGTATTTACAAATATACTGGTTATAGCGAAGTATCGCCGACATATTCTGTAATTTATTATACAGCTGGAATATTATATTCATCGAAATTTTTTGTTGCTAATTCTGCTGATTTTACTTCTGTTAGTTTTGATTCTGAATTATTATCGCAAACAAATATCTATTTGCAGTTACGGACTGCTAATTCTGCTGTTGAGATAGAGACAGAGCAATGGCGCGGCGCTAATGGTATTAATACTTTTTTTACTGGCATCTATACTCCGCTTTTGAATGATTATTACTCCAATAAAAAATATATACAATATCGGGCTATATTATTAACCGCTGATACTGCAATCACGCCAAAATTAAAATCAGTATCAATAAATTATTTGCCGAAAGATGCAGAAAAATATACAATTAGAATTACTAATGACGGCGGCGCATTAAAAAACTTTAATGAACCGATTTATATTGCAATAATAGATACTGCTACTAATTCAGTTGTTAGTAATTATACAGGAATTGTTAATATTACACTTGATGGCAATGTTAACGACGCAGTTTGGTCATTAGCAAATGGAAATGGAAGTTTAGACACATCAATACCTGGCGTTGCGCGCTATACATTTAGTCCGTTAGATAACGGAGTATTTACTTTATATTTGAAATATAATAATATTGGCACTATTAGATTTTCCGCTAACAGTATTACTCCGCAGGGCAGATATATAATAGAAGAAGATTCAGCGCCATTAGTTGTAAGCGATTATATTTATTATGAAATTGAAACATTTAGTCCTTATATAAAAAATACAAATTTTCAAATGCGCATAACAGCAAAGAATAGTTTTGGCATTGATACGACATATAATAATACTGCGCTGCTGAATGTTGTTTTAGGAGCGGGCGTTATTGCGCCTTTATCTGTTTCTATAAATAACGGCTCTTCTGGAATATTTAATGCAATGTATAATTATTCAGATACTATGCGAATTTTTGCATATCAAATTAATGACAGCAGTGTTTTCGGATATTCCGACACATTGTATTTTTTGAATAAAATAGCAAATATAGTATTGAATGTAGAAACTCAATCTTATTATATTGCAGGTAGGGATTACACAGCAACGATTACTATATACGATGATAGTGGCAATATAGTTACAAATTACAGCGGCAGCGTGATTTTAAAGCAGTCAGAAATATTGTATTTAATGCCAGCGAGCAAGTATAAAGAAATCCAGCGCGCTGGTTTAGAGACAAGCGGCGATATTGTTATTAGTAATTTTATTAATGGAGTCGCGCAATTCGGATTTCATTACGATGACGCTGGCACAATAGCGTTTAGAGTAGTAGATGACAGCGCAGGTATAAATTCTAATTATAGTCATAATTTGCAATTTACGCCCGCTTATTTTGATATAACTATTTCAAATATTAAAGATACGGCAGGTATTGATTTTGATTTTAATGTTATCGCTAAATCTTTGAATAATGAAACAATGCCGAATTATAACAGCATCTTGACTTTTTCACCGATTTTTATTAATCCGGATATTACTAATGCGGTAGATACTAACGGCTTGAAAATAACTAACGCGGTAATAACAAACGGCTCTTTAAATGTTAGTCAAAGATACAAGGAGTCAGGCAGTATAAGAATTAAAGTTTCTGATAATAATTATTGTGCTGATACTGTAATATCAAGCGTTTCAGATATTTTGACTTTTTATCCTGAAAAGTTTCAGGTATTGATACAATATCCATCAGGAAGAAGTTTTTTTTATTTAACAGAGCCGTGGTATAATGTCAATATTTTCTCCATAAGTTATGATTCAGAAGTTACAAATAACTATAATCGCGAAATTGAATTTAATAAAACATCGCTGAAATATCCATTTAACCTGCCGAATAATTATACATTTTCGCCGCAGATTGATAATGGCGTTTTGCAATATTCAAATTATTTGATTTCATTAGATACTGGAATAAATACAATTAGTTTGTATGATAAACAGCGTTCGAATATCAAAGGCAGCGCGACCGCTAATGTCCAATATGCTAAAATAAAAATATTTGACGCTGCAGCGCGCGCTGGCGCTGCAGCTAATGTCCGCTGCGCTGTGCTTAATGAATATAATAATATAATTACTGCTGATAATTCCACGCGTTTTAAAATTGCGATAGTTCAGCCGTCGAGTGCGACAAGCATCGCACAAACGCATTTTCAAAATATAATAAATGGCGAAGCGTATTTTACAGTGTTTGACAATATTTCAGAAAAAGTAAGGGTTATACCGCTTCCAGAATACGGCGTCCCGCAAGACACAGAAGCCGGAATAATAACATTTACCGATTTAAAATTAAAAGTAAAAGATGCGTGGTTGACTGTAAATGACACTGCTATTCCACAAACGCAATTAGTTAGAATCGAATTATTAAATGATTTTTACAGACAAGAAAAATGGCTTGATACTGCGCCGCTGTATTATTCAATTGATACTTCTACTTTATCTGACAGCATTATAATCATTAATCCTGATATTTTTGCAATATCAAAAGATAATAGTTATGATACTTTTTATATTAAGGTTTTGCCCGGAGTAAATTATCCATTGACTTTAAATTTAATGCCTATTAGCGCGCAAGCGACTCCGCTTTCAGGCAAAATCGAGTTTTTATTATCAAAGAAAAATATCAGAATTCTACAATATAAAAAATGACAATTTTTATATTAATTTTTTTTATCGCTAATTTTTCAAAAAATGATTATCGGCAAATAATAGCCGCAGTGTGAAAATTTCGTGCAAAAAAAGCGGTGCAAATGATATATGTCTGCGTTCAATTTAAAAAAATAAATATCGTTATTGACAATATAAATAAAATAAATAAAATTGCTCTGTTAAAAAAAATATATATGGAGGGATTTTTTATGAAAAAAATTTTAGGGTATTTTGCGATTTTATTAATGATTCTTTCTTTATTTGCTAATTGCGCAAAAAAAGAAGAACAGAGCGCGCCGCAAGTTGAAGAAAAAATTAAAATCGGAGCAATTTTTGCCTATACAGGGCCGGCTTCGTTTTTAGGCGAGCCGGAGAAAAAAACTGCTGAAATGTTAGCAGAAAAAATTAATAGTCAAGGCGGAGTATTAGGCAAAAAAATTGAACTTATAGTCAAAGATACTGCTGGCGATCCGCAGAAAGCATTGAATGCAATCAAAGAGTTAGTGCAGAAAGACGGCGTAGTCGCTATTATTGGTCCGACTACAAGCGGCGTAAGTTTAGCGATAAAAAATGAAATGAACAATATGCAGACTCCATTAATATCCTGCGCGGCAAGCGAAGATATTGTAGTGCCGATAGAAGAAAGCAAATGGATATTCAAGACTCCGCAGTCAGATAGAATGGCAATTGAAAAAATATTTGAATTAATGAAAGAAAAGAAAATAACCAAAATCGGATTAATCACAGCGGATAAGGGCTTCGGATTAGGCGGCGCAAAACAAGCGGAAAAATTAGCTCCGCAATTTAATATTCAAATTGTAGCAAATGAAAAATTTTCATCCGAAGATCCAGATGTAAATACACAAATAACAAAAATCAAAAGCAAGAAACCGCAAGCGATTTTGTGTTGGGATACAGACAAAGGTTCGGCTAAAGTTATAAAGAGCATTCGCACAATGAAATTAGATGTGCCGGTTTATATGAGTCATGGTATTGCAAATGATGGATATTTGATGGCTGCTGGCGAAGCGGGTAATGGCGTAATTTTACCTTGCGGACGATTAGTGGTATTAGACCAATTAGCAGATACGCATCCGCAGAAAGCGTTATTGAAAAGTTATAGCGATGAATATATGGCAAAATATAATGAAAAGCCGAATCAATTTGGCGGGTATGCTTATGATTCTTTAATGATATTAGTTGAAGCGATAAAAAAAGCAAATTCAACTGATAAAGAGCAAATAAGATCGGCAATCGAGCAAATCAAAAATTTTTCGGGCACTGCTGGCACATATAATTTTTCAGAAACAGACCATAATGGTTTAGATAAATCAGCGTTTTGTATAGTAGAAGTAAAAGACGGGAAATGGGTATTAGTTCAAGAATAATTTAGGTTTATATTATTTGAATAGGGCTGTCTAAAAAAATATAATAACAAATTTTAAATTTTATTTGCTGCTATATTTTTTTAGACAGCCCTATTTTTTTTTGTAAATTATTTGCGGTGAATTAATATAAGTGAATTTAGAAATATTTTTGCAGTATTTTATTAATGGTCTTACCTACGGCGCTATATATGCTTTAATAGCATTGGGCTTTTCTGTAATTTATAGGACAACTGAAATCATAAATTTTGCTCAAGGCGAATTTGTAATGTTAGGTGGAATGTTTATGTTTACATTCACCAAAATATGCGGCTTGAATTTATGGCTTGCATTAATTCTAACAATTTTGACAGTATCAATAATTGGAATAATCATTCAACAATTATTTATTAGACCGGCAATTAATTCTCCGTTAGTTTCAATCATTATAATTACAATTGGATTATCTATTGCCATACAAACAACCGCAATGTTGCTCTGGGGCAAAAATTCGTTGATGCTCGACCATTTTTCAAAAATTGAAACAATAAAAATAACAGATGAAATAATTATCGCAACTCAAAATATCTGGATATTGGCGATTACCATAATATTAATGTTTATCCTTCATTATTTTTTTGAAAAAACAATGTTAGGCAAAGCGTTTTCTGCATGCGCTTCTAATCCTACTGCCGCGTCGTTAATGGGAATAAATAGAAATAATATGGTGCTGCTTTCATTTTTTATAAGCGCATTACTCGGCGGAATAAGCGGCGCAATATTATGTCCGCTAACTAATGTGAACTATCATATAGGGCTGTCTTTTGGACTCAAAGGATTTTGTGCGGCGATTTGCGGCGGTATTGGAAATAATATTGGCGCAATATTAGGCGGCTTTATGTTAGGAATAGTTCAAGAAGTTGGTGCAGGCGTGATTTCATCGGGCTATAAAGACGCGATTGCATTTGTAATTTTAATAATTTTCTTGGTATTTAAGCCATCTGGAATATTAGGGCAAAAATGGACAAAGCGAGTATAACAAAAAAATATGATTACTAAAAAAGATACTTTTCAATTATCGTTTTTTTTTATAATAATGTTTTTTTTGCCTGTGATATTAAATAGTTTTCAAGGCGGCGGCTATTATATCGGAATATTTGTTCCAATAGGTTTTTTTACGCTTACGGCGCTCGGATTGAATCTGTTGATTGGCTTTGCCGGTCAAATATCATTAGGCCACGCTGGTTTTATGACAATCGGAGCATACAGCAGCGTGTATATTTGCAATAAATTAGGATATTCGGCATTATATGGTTTTGCCTTGTCGATATTATTGAATTTTATTATTGGTTTTTTGATTTCTAAACCGATATTAAAACTTAAAGGTCATTATCTTGCGATGGCGACATTAGGTATTGGATTAATCATACAAATCATCTCACGTGAATTTATGTATTTCGGCGGCGGCGAAGGTATATCGCTGCCTGATTTAAAAATTTTTGATTTTAATTTTAATGATTTCAAGCATAAGGAATTTGCATATTATTATTTAGTCTGGCTTTTGAATTTTTGCGTTTTAAAATTATCATTGAACTTTATAAATTCCAAAGCTGGCAGAGCATTAAAAGCTCTGCATATAAACGAACTTGCTGCGCAGTCATTAGGCATAAATGTAACAGCATATAAAACTTTTATTTTTGTTTTTAGTACGATACTTGCAGGTATATCGGGAAGTATAGCAGCGCATTATAATTCATATATTTTACCTACTACTTTTGATTTACATACTTCAATAAAATTAGTGACAATGGTAATATTAGGAGGGACATTAAATATTTGGGGCACTTTATTTGGCGTGTTTATTTTAATGATTATTCCGGAATTATTAGGGAAATTTGATGAATACGAAGGCATTGTGTTAGGCGCAGTATTAATTGTAATATTATTATTTTTACCTGATGGCTTAACATCAATACCTAAAAAATTAAAAAGATTATGTTTTAAAAATAATGGCTGATAATATATTGATTGCAAAAAATATATCTAAATCATTTGGCGGTATTCACGCCTTAAAAAATTTTAGTTTTTCAGTAAAAAAAAATTCTATTACAGCGTTAATTGGTCCGAATGGCGCAGGCAAAACAACTGTATTTAATATTATTTCACGCATTTACCAACAAGACAGCGGTGAAATTTTTTTTCAAAATAAAGATATTACTAATTTTGCGCCGCATCAATTGCCGCAACTCGGAATTTCGCGCACTTTTCAAAATATAGTATTATTTCCAAATATGAATTTAGTTGAAAATATTATGGTCGGCGGACATATATATGGGTCATCGTCTATTTTTAAATATTTATTTGCTGTATTTTCAAGTAAGCGTGAAGATGAACTATTATTTAAACGCGCAATGAACAATCTTGAATTTGTCGGACTGCAAAAATTAGCGTATTCAGAAATTTCAGAATTAACTTTTGGACAATTGCGATTAGCCGAAATAGCGCGCTGCTTAATGTCTGACAGCGAATTATTGTTATTAGACGAGCCGGCTGCCGGATTGAATCCAAAAGAAACAGAGGATTTAGCAAGATTATTATTAGAAATAAAAAAAATAGGAAAAACAATTTTTATAGTTGAACATGATATGAATCTTGTTATGACCATATCAGAAAAAATTATAGTTTTGAATTTTGGCGAATTTTTAGCAAAAGGCACGCCATCTGAAATTTCCACTAATCCACAAGTAATCGCTTCTTATTTAGGCGATGATCAATATATAGGTTAATTTAACATCAATAGAATTAATTTAGTTGTTTAAATACAGTGTTTTATTATTGATTTTTTAAAGGAAAATTTTATAATAAATTGATTATGGATAAACAAGAAAAAAAAGAACTTTTTAATCGTTCTCAGAGTGAACTAATTGAAAAAATCGAAGCGCTTAATGATGAAATAACAGAATTGAATAAAGGTATATTAGCGCTGTATAAAGAATTAGATGATAAAAATAGAGAATTAGAGCGAACTTATAAAGAACTACAAAAACACGAAGAATTAAAAAAATTAAACGAAGAATTAAAAAATACGCTTGAAGATAAAAATAAAATCGAACAAAAGAAAAATGAATTAATATCAGTAGTATCACACGAATTGCGCGCGCCGTTGACTTCGATAGCCGGGACATTAAATATAATACTTTCAAAATTGCGTGACAATGTTTCTAATGAAGTATTGGAATTAGTCAATCTTTCATTTAATTCGGCAAAAAGAATGCAAAATTTAATCAATAATATTTTGAATCTTGAAAAAATTGAAACTGATAATTTTGAAATGATGATAACAGAAAATAATATTGACGAAATAATTCAAACTGTTATTAGCGATTTATCAACGCAAATCAAAGAAAAAAATATGCAGATAGAATACCAGCAGACAAAATATTCAGCATTTTGCGATTGGAATGCTACTTACCGAGTTTTTATGAATTTGTTGTCTAATGCAATAAAATTTTCAAGTAATAATGGCAAGATTATAATCAATGTTATTGAATATGATTGCGAAAATCTAAAAAAAACTGATGAAAATGCAAGATGCATCAATTGCTCAAAATGTGCAAGAATCTCTATTCGCGATTATGGGCGTGGGATACCAGAACATTTTAAAGATAAGATATTTGGAAAATTCAAACAAGCGCAAGTTGAAGATGCTACTGTTAAAGGCGGTTCTGGTTTAGGGTTGGCGATTTGTAAGTTGTTAGTTCAAAAACAAAATGGTAAAATATGGTTTGAAAGCAAAGAAGGCGAAGGTGCAGAATTTTTCTTTACTCTACCTTTTTTTAATCCAAATATAAAAAAAGAGTCAAACGAAATCAATAAATGAAGAAAGATTAGTGTTTTATTTTTTTTATAAGAAAAAAATATGTTATGATTGCAATTATAGTCAAACAACTATATATTTTAATTTTTTTTCTTGTATTTTAAAATTTTATATATATTATTTTAATGCCGTGTAAAACTTGAAAAAATATTTTTTTGATAGGGGGAAAAATATTTGCGAGTTTTGATTGTAGATGATTCGCCGATTATTAGATTTGAATTAAGCGATATTTTAGAAGGATTAGGATTTGAAATAGTTGGCGAAGCAGAAGACGGCGAGCAAGCGGTATTGAAATATAAAGAATTGATGCCGGATGTAGTTACATTAGATATTGTAATGCCCAATAAAGATGGATATTATGCTCTGAAAGAAATAAAAAACTTAAATCCAAATGCAAATATAATAATGGTAACTGCATTATCGAGCAAGCAAGTTTTAAAAGAGTGTTTAGCGGCCGGCGCATTTGATTTTATTGAAAAGCCATTTGTCAAAGATAAAATAATACAAGTATTTCAACGCTTTGAAAAATACTGGAAATGAAAATGAATATAGAAAATTATGATGTTGTAATAATTGGGGCTGGTCCTGCGGGGATGTGTGCTGCTATATATGCAAAACGCGCTGGTTTGAATGTTGCGCTGCTCGAAAAAAATTATCCTGGTGGTCAGATTGTGATAACAGATGAAATTGAGAATTATCCGGGTTTTTTTGAAAAAATTAGTGGCTATGAATTAGCGAATAAATTATTGCGGCATTGTCAGAAATTCGGAATAGAGCCGCAAATAACAGTAATTCAAAAAATCGAATTGTCTAAGAAATTTGCAGGACATAAAATTTATACTGAAAATGTTATATACGAAACTAAATCTATAATTTTTTGTAATGGCGCAAATCCGCGAAAGTTGAATATTTCCGGCGAAGCGGAATTTACAGGCCGCGGCGTGTCATATTGCGCGACTTGTGATGCCGCATTTTTCAAAAATAAAAAAGTTGCAGTTATCGGCGGCGGCGATTCCGCATTAGAAGAAGCGTTGTATCTTACAAAATTTGTTGATAAATTATTTTTAATACATCGTCGCGATAAATTTCGAGCATTAAAAATAATTGTAGATAAGGTAATGGCAAACCCTAAAATTGAATTAGTATTAGAAACTATCCCATTAAAAATAATTGGCGAAAAAAATGTAAAAGGTCTGACATTAAAAAATGTAAAAACCGAGAAGATTACAGAATTAGCGATAGACGGGGTATTCATTTTTGCTGGGTATATTGCTAATACTGAAATTATTCCGCAAGAAATAGAAAAAGACGAGAATGGTTATATTGTAGTTGATAAAAAACAGCAGACAAACATAAAAGGCGTTTTTGCCGCAGGTGATATATGTTCAAAATTTTTGAGACAGGTTATTACTGCTTGTTCAGACGGAGCAATTGCTGCAATTGCGGCGATGCATTATATAGATAGCGTATAAAAAATAAAATTTTTTAAGGTGGTGTCTTTTATGGGAGAGAGTGCTAATAAATTAGAGCGCAAGGTTATGGCAGGCGAATTAATAATAGCAGAAGGTAGTATGGGCACGGAGTTTTATATAATCAAAGAAGGCGAATTTGAAATATATAAAACAAGCGTTGATAAAAAAATAATACCGCTCACGAAAATTGGTCCTGGCGAATTTTTTGGCGAAGCGGCGTTATTTGAAGCGAAAAAGCGGTCGGCATCAGTGCGAGCATTGAAAGCGGGCATATTGTTAGTAATAAACAAAGATACTCTTCAGCAGATAATCAAGCAATCTCCAGATTTTGCGATGAAAATAATTGACGGGTTAGTAAATAAAATTTTTACTTTAAATCAGAAATACAGCGATGCGCTGAAAAAATTATACAGCGGAATTTAGAATTTTTTAGAAATTAAACGAGTTGACGATATATGAAAATAGTTATTGCTTCAGACCACGGCGGCTATGAATTAAAAGAGCATATAAAAAAATATTTACTTTCCCAAAAAATAGAGATAGAAGATTTAGGAACTGATTCTGCAGATTCAGTTGATTATCCGATTTACGGGATCAAAGCGGCAAAAGAGGTAGCGCGCGGCTCTGCAAATTTCGGGATAATAATTTGCGGGACAGGCATAGGGATATCTATTGCCGCTAACAAAGTCAAGGGTATTCGCGCAGCGTTATGTCACTGTGTAGAATATGCGAAATTAAGCCGCGAGCATAATAATGCGAATATGTTGGCATTAGGCGGCAGATTTTTAGATAAATCCGAAGCCTTGAAAATAGTAGAAGCGTTTTTGCATACGCAATTTGCAGGCGCGCGTCATCAAAAAAGAGTAGATATAATTTCGCAATTTGAAAATAATGGTGAATGTTAATGATAAATAGACCGAATTGGACAGATTATTTTATGGAGAT
This sequence comes from bacterium, assembly GCA_029551925.1. Lineage (GTDB taxonomy): Bacteria > JAGOBX01 > JAGOBX01 > JAGOBX01 > JAGOBX01 > JAKPEO01. Next base: position 25,527 of record JAKPEO010000001.1, on the reverse strand, counting down.
AGCGGAATTAGTGAGTAGGCGTTCGTCCTGCATTCGCAGACAAGTAGGCGCAGTTTTAGTTAAAGATAAGCGAATATTAGCCACAGGTTATAATGGCGTGCCCAAAAATATAAAACACTGCGCTAAAGAAAATTGCATTCGAACAATTAATAATATTCCGTCAGGCGAGCGCCATGAATTATGTCGCGGCTTGCATGCTGAACAAAACGCAATACTGCAAGCAGCTCTTCACGGCGTATCAATTAAAGATTCAATTTTATACTGCACGACACAGCCGTGTATTGTCTGCGCTAAAATGCTAATAAATGCGGATATAAAAAAAATTATTTTTAACGGCGGCTATCCTGACAAACTTGCAATGGAAATTTTACAGGAAGCCAATATTGAATTAATACAATATAAAAAAGGTGAGAAAATATGAGCGAATTTATAATTAAATGTCCGTGCTGCGAGACAACTTTAATTATTGACAAAGCGACCGGCAGAATTTTAAAATCAGAGACAGTGAGTCAGCAGAAAAGCAAAAAATCTTTTGATGAATTATTCCAAGAGCAAGCGGCTCGCAAAGATAAAATTTCTAATCAATTTGAAATGCTATTTAATCAAGAGCAAAATAAGAGCGAGTTATTAGAAAAAGAATTTGAAAAAGCAAAAAAAAAATTAGAAGAAGACACTAAATTTTAAATCAAAGGAGCAATGATTAAAATGGCAAAAGTTATTGCGGTAAACGGCAGTCCGCGTTATCAAGGAAATACTTATGTTATGTTAAACATTATATTAGAAAAATTAAAAAAATACGGTCATCAAGTAGAATTGATAAATATCGCCAATAAAAAGATAAATGGCTGTGTTGCTTGTTATAAATGTGCCGATCGCAAAAATAAAAAATGCGCAATTGAAAATGATATGATTAACGAATGTATAGAAAAATTAACGCAATCAGACGCTATTATTTTGGGCTCGCCGACTTATTTTGCAGATGTGACATCTGATATGAAGGCATTTATTGACAGATGCGGATTTGTATGCAGAGCGAATGGCGATTTATTAAAACGCAAACTTGGCGCGGCAGTAGTGTCAGTGCGGCGCGGCGGCGCTATTCATACATTTGATACGCTCAATCATTTTTTTACAATTGCGCAGATGATAGTAGTCGGCTCGTGTTATTGGAATATAGGCATTGGGCGCGCGCCGGGCGATGTTGTGAATGACAGCGAAGGTATTGCTACAATGGAGACGCTTGCTGAAAACATCAATTGGCTATTAGATAAAATTTCAAACTAATTTTTTTATTATAAATTTTTTTAAAAGGGCGCTGAATTAATAATGAAATATGTGGTAATATTGCCAGATGGTATGGCAGATAACAGGTATCTGGAATTATCTAACAAATCGCCGGTAGAATATGCTGATACTCCGACATTTGATTTTATAGCGAGACACGGAATTTTAGGGCAGGTCAAAACAATACCTGACGAGTTGCCGTCCGGCTCGGATGTTGCGATTATGTCGGTAATGGGCTATGACCCAAGAAAATACTATATGGCGCGCGGGCCATTAGAAGCGGTAAGTTTGAATATTCCATTTACCGAGCACGATATAATTTTTAGATTTAACTTGATTACGATTGAAGACAACAGAATGGAGAGTTCTAATGCCTATCATATTAAGACAGAAGAAGCAAGGAAAATTATAGATTATTTTAATAAGAGTATGTATTTTGACGGCATAAAATTTTTTGCCGGGACAGGTTATAGGCATATAATGCTTATTGACAGCAGAAAATATCCGGAGTTAGATTATTTAGATTTGCAGTGCACGCCGCCGCACGATATAGTTAATCAATTGATTGAATATTATTTGCCGCGCGGAAAAGGCGAAGATTTAATACGACATATTATGTGGTTTTCAAATGAAATATTAGAGAAATACAAAAAGCAAAATCCCAAAAGCAGAGCGAATCTTTTCTGGCCTTGGGGGCAAGGAAAAATCAAGAAAATAGCGAAATTTAGCGAAAAATACGGAATAGACGGTTCTGTTATTTCAGCTGTTGATTTAATTAAAGGATTAGGCGCATTTGTCGGATTAGAGGTAATAGAAGTGCCTGGCGCGACTGGTTATTATGACAGTAATTTTGAAGGTAAAACGGCTGCGGCGCTCGCCGCGCTTAAAAATAAAGATTTTGTGTTTGTGCATATTGAAGCGACAGACGAAGCTGGGCACGACGGAAATCTCCAAAAGAAAATAGAAATGATTGAAATTGTAGATAAAGTAATAGCAGCGCCGATATTAGATTTTTTAAAAAATAATTATGATGATTTTAGGATAATGGTTTTGCCGGACCATCCGACTCCGATAACATTACGCACTCACGAGAATAAGCCGGTGCCGTTTGCAATTTACGATAATCGCCGTAAAATAGAAAGTAATAAAATATATTCGGAATTTGCGGAGATACCGCAGAAATATTTTATTCAAGACGGTTATAGTTTAATGGAGAAATTTATAAATCATATAGATTATTTTTTTTAACAAAAGATTTGGGGGCTGTGAATGTATATTATAACAGGCGGCGCGGGTTTTATCGGCAGCGCATTGGTTGCTAAATTGAATCAAAATTCAATAACAAATATAATTATAGTTGACCATTTAGGTAACAGCGAAAAATGGAAAAATTTGCGGAATCTTAAATTTTGCGATTATTTAGAAAAAGATGATTTTTTGAATTTAATATCAGCGGGTAAATTAAAAAAATCAAAAATTGCTGCGCTGATACATTTCGGTGCATGTTCGTCCACAACGGAAACAGATTGCACGTATCTTGTAAAAAATAATTATGAATATTCAAAGATTTTAGCGGAATATGCTATTGCCAATAATATTCGTTTTATTTATGCGAGCAGCGCTGCAACTTATGGTGCAGGCGAATTAGGATATTCTGATAATCATCAGATGTTAGAAAAATTACAGCCGCTTAATATGTATGGTTATTCAAAACAGATGTTTGATTTGTATGCATTGCGTAAAGGATATTTAGATAAAATCGCAGGACTGAAATTTTTTAATGTTTATGGGGCTAACGAATATCATAAAGGTGATATGCGGAGCGTTGTGCATAAAGCGTATTATCAGATAAAAAATACTGGTGCGGTAAATTTATTTAAGTCTTATAATGCGCAGTATAAAGACGGCGAACAGAAACGCGATTTTATTTATATCAAAGAAGCGATTAGTAAAGTAATGTGTTTTATAGAAATACCGAGTTTGAACGGGATATTTAATATCGGCACAGGTCAAGCGAATACTTGGAATGCTCTTGTAATAGCAATATTCAAAGCATTGAATATCCAGCCGAAAATTAATTATATAGAAATGCCGGAATATTTAAAATCAAAATATCAATATTTCACAGAAGCGGATATGTCGAAATTTGATAAATTGACCGAATTTCTGAAAATCGAAAAATATTCTATCGACCAAGGTGTATATGATTATGTAGTTAATTATTTAGAAAAAGAAAATTATTTGTGAAAAGTAAATTTAATAATTTTCCACAAATAAACAATTGATTTTATTTATAAAAGAGAGGTGCAATAATGGAAGTAGATTTAACATACAGCAAATATAAAGTCATAGATAAAATTACAAAAAAAAAATATATTGCGTTTAATATAAATAATCAAAAATTTGCGATAGACATAGATAATGTTTTAGAAGCGATAGAAACCGCTGATATTACTCATATAATACACACGCCTGAATATATAGCTGGTGTAATTAATTTGCGCGGGAATATAATTGCGATAATAGATTTACAAGAATTATTAATGCTGCCGCCAATTGAAAAAAACAATTATGCTCTTCTTAATAAAATTATAATTGTGAAAGAAGAAAAAAAAATATTTGGATTATTAGTTGATGAAATTATTGATATAATTGAAAAAGAAGATTCCGCGTTAATTTCGCTGCCTGTATCTGTTACAGGAAAATTAGCGGAATTTTTACAAGGGTTGTTAATAATAGATGAAAACGAGAAAGAGCCGATATGTGTAATAAACACAAAAAATATAGTTTTATCTGAAGAAATAAGAAAATTTGATTATGATTAATATTAATACTGGTAACGCAGAGCGTTATTTGCAAAAAATAAAAGAAATTATTGTGAATAATACAAAAATAAGTTTTGATAATTTTAATGATGCATTTTTTTATAATAAAATTACCAGAAGAATAAAAAACTTAAATTTAACAAATTATCAAGAATATTATGAATATCTTACAACGAACATTTATTTAGAAATAAAGGAATTAATACCATACTTAACAATAAACGAAACATATTTTTTCAGAGATAAAGCGCAATTTGAATATTTAGAAAAAAATATATTCAACAATGTAAAAAAAATATCGAAGAAATTGCGGATATTGAGCATCGGCTGTGCGACAGGCGAAGAGCCGTATTCAATAGCAATGTGCGCGGAAAATGCGATAGCCCCAGATTTTAGTAATTATATTGAAATTAATGCTTTAGATATTAACAAAAAAATATTGGATTCGATAGATAATTTAAGTTATTCTGCCAATTCGCGCAAACTCTCTAATTTGTCTGAAATATACAAAAAAAAATATTTTGAAATAAATGAAGAAGATAGATTAATTTTAGTTCCTATTATAAAAAAATCAGTGAAGTTTTTTTTAGTTAATGCAGTAACCGAAGATATTGGTTTTAATTATGACATTATATTTTGTAAAAATATGATGATTTATTTAACGCCGAAGAATCAAGAATTATTGCTAAAAAAAATTTACAAGGCATTGAACTACGGCGGTTATTTTTTTGTAGGCGCGTCGGAAATAATTTCAGGGAGCGGAGATTTAATAAAATATAATGATAATAATTGTATTTTTTATAGAAAAGCAGCTGAAATTCAAAAGAATATTAAAATTGTTGAGAAGAACAACCCACAGGAAAATATAATAAAGAAAGAACCCCAAAAAGTAAGCGCTGAAATTTTTACTGACCAAAAAAGTATAATAGGTATAATAGACAATGAAAACAATGAAAAGCCTGAAAAAAATTACTATGATTTTTTAAGATTGTTAGATTGGTTTTTAGAAATAAATGAAAAAAAAAATATACTTTTAGATTGTTCTGAATTAAAATATATAGATTATCAATCTTGTAAGCGATTAGTAAAGACGATAAAAATTTTAAAAACGCGCAATATTGATGTTTATTTGAAAATAACTGATAGTGCCATAAAAAATAAAATATCGCGCGCTGCTGGCGATTATAAATTGATATTTATATAACAAGGTAAAATAATATGAATATATCTGCATTACAAAAAGAGCAAATTTTAAATTTGATAAATTATCAGAGTCAAAGATTAAAAAAACAAGAAGAATTGTCAAAATCCCATAACAGAATAATATCAGATTTAGAAATTTTAGCGGGAACATTAAAATTAGTGGATTCAGATTTTGATTTTTTTGCTGACTTGATAAAATGTATAGTATTAATTTTGCAAAAGCACGAAAATGTTAGAGATTATGTATTTATTATAGAACAGTTATTTGAATATTTAAAAAAAGCAGTAGAAACGAATAAAATAGATAATGCTGAAATAATAGAATTAATAGAACAATCGAATTTCAAAAATTTATTTAAAGAAGCAATATATGAAACTAATTATCAATCAGAATAAAGCGAAAAATTTTTTAAATATTTATATGTTTCAGACCCGAAAAACGAAGAAATACCGGCGCAGCAGCAGCAGATACAGCAGCCGCTTCAGCAAGACGAAGAAAAACAATTATTAAAAAAAGCAGATATAAATAAAAAAATAGAGATTAAAACGGAAGATTTATCGAATATTGATATTGAAAAATTTGTTTTGGCATTTGAAGAAAATATTGCAAATTTAGAGAATGTAATGTCTAAATTTGAAAATAATAAAAGCGATTTGAGCAAGATACAGCGGATAATTGAAATATTGGAAAAATTGAAAAAGACAATAGTAGATGACCAATTTTTATTTTTAATTAAGCCGATAAATTTTATAAACGATTTGTTAAAAAAAATAAACGAACAGAATTTTGCAGTGTCATCAGCGACTTTTGATTTTTTATTTGAGATTATTTATTATTTTAAAGATGTAATGAAGCAATTGTCTAATGCGCGCAGTATTTCAGTAGATATGTCTAAATTGATAAGCAATTACAATAATTTAGTGTCTGACAGTCAATCATCTTGCGAACTTAAAGAACCGAAAAAAAGCGAAAAAAACGCAGTAGCAAATAATTCATTATCTGATAAAGTAGCGGAGAAAAAAATGGAAAATGCAGCATTTATTAATTATAATGCAGAGATATCGGATTGGGATGCTTCGGCGCATAGTTCGATATTAGAAGATTTTATCAGCGAAACAGAAGAAATTATCGAAGAATTATCCAAAAATCTTATAGAATGTGAAAAGAAACCGGAAGAATTAGAAATAGTAAATTTGATATTTAGAAGTATGCATACTTTGAAAGGTAATTCAGCAACTTTGAATTTGAAAATTATGAATTTAATAGCGCATCGCGCTGAAAATGTATTAGATAAAATTCGAACTAATAAATTAAAAATGTCTTCTGAAATAAATGATGTGATGTTAGAATGCGTAGATTATTTTCAGGCGATAATTGAAAAAATAAAAAATCATCACCAACCGAAATTAGATATAGATAATTTATTAAATAATCTTGATTCTATAAATAATACCGGAAAATCGCTGAATCTTTCTACAAAATTAAAACAAGAAGATGGCAATGATAAAGAAGCGTCAGAAAAAAAAATAGCGGAAATAAATAAGGAATTATCCGCCGCTCAGTCTTCTCAGCAATCTGTTGTCGCCGCAGCAGACAGCAAAACTGAAAATGCCCAGCCGCAAGAAAAATCAAAAGAGCAATTAGCGGCAACGGCTGTGTCATCAACTATTAGAATAGACATTTCAAAATTAGATAAGGCGATGAATTTAATGGGCGAAATTGTAATTGATAAAATTCGTTTGCGCCAGAAAATAGCGCTGCTTACGCAGTTAAGCGATTTAATAGATAGGATATTGAGCGAAAATGAAAAATACAGATTTTCAGATTTGGATGTATTATTTGAATTAACAATAAACGATAAATTAAATGATTTTTACGGCAATTACAAAATTAGCCACAGTAAATACAGTTTTTATTATGATAGAATAAATGAATTATGCAAATTGTTGAAAGATGTCTTTAAATTTCAAAATGTATATAACACTACTGATTATCATAGTGTGATAAATAATATTTGTTCTGAATTGCGCAGAATAAATCAAATTTTAAAAGAAAATATAACAGAATTAAATGGACTGACAGAACATTTAGATTTGATTTCGAGCGAATTGCAAGAAAACATTATGCAAATGCGAATGATACCGATACAGCAATTATACGATAAGATTCCAAGAATAGTGCGGAGCGTTTCACGCGATTTAAAGAAAAAAGTGGAACTGATAATGGAAGGCGGCGATATAGAATTAGACAAAACAGTAATCGAGCAGTTAAATGATCCGTTTATTCATCTAATGCGCAATTCAATAGACCACGGAATTGAAACGCCAGATATTCGCAAGCAAAAAGTAAAAGATGAAACCGGTGTTATAATTATTCGTTCTGAACATTTAGGCAATCAGGTTTTAATAAAAATTATAGATGACGGCAAAGGCATAGATGAAACTGTAATATTGAAAAAAGCAATTGAAAAAGATTTAGTGAAGCCCGAACAAGCGAATTTATTGACAAAATCAGAAATTTTAAATTTTATTTTTCTGCCCGGCTTTTCGAGCGCTGAAAAAATTACGGAAGTATCAGGGCGTGGCGTAGGAATGGATGTAGTAAAAAGCAATATTCGCAAATTAAAAGGCACAATCGAGATAGATTCACAAAAAGATAAAGGCACGACTATAAGCATACGATTACCTTTAACAATGTCTGTAATGCAAGTGCAATTAATAGAATGTTCTAATCATATCTTTGCGATACCGATAAATTTTATTGAAGAAACACTGAATATAAAAGAAAAAGAAATAGAAAAATTAGGCAGAAAAAATGTTTTTAATTTGCGTGGCGAAATAGTATCTATTTTGAAATTATCAGATTTATTAGAATTGACTGATTTATTAGATAAAACGAGCAGCGTATATAAAGTCATCATTATAAAAATAAGCGATAAAAAATTTGGCTTGATAATAGATAAAATAATAGCGCAGCAGGATATAGTATTGAAATCATTAGGCGATATTTTGAAAAATATGAAGCATATAAGCGGCGCCACGATACTAGGCGAAGGTAAAGTTGTTATTCTCTTGGATATGCTTGAAATATTTGAAACAATAAGAAAAATAGATAATGCTTTGGCGATGGATTCGTTTGTCGGAAAATTGAATATATCAAAATCGTCAAAACCTAAACAAGTCGAAGAAAAGAAAATTAATATACTTGTAGTTGACGATTCCAAAACAGTTGTAGCGAATATGTGTGAAATATTAAATACCGCTGGATATTCGGCAGAAGCGGCATACGACGGCATAGAGGCGTTAGAAAAAGCAAAAGCAAAAAAATATGATTTATTTACAGTTGATATTATGATGCCGAAAATGGACGGCTATGTATTAACTCAAAAATTGCGAGAAATGAATGAATACAAAAAAGTTCCGATTCTGATGCTCTCGTCAAAAACAGAGAAAATAGATAAATTACGCGGATTGGACGCAGGCGCAGACGAATATATGACAAAACCGATAAATGAAAATGAATTAGTGAATATTATTAAAAAATTTTTGTAATTGAATAAAAAAAATAAGTGATGCTGTAATGAGGGTATTGATAGTAGAAGATTCAAAATATATGTCAAATTTAATAAAGCGGAAATTGGAAAAATTTACGGATATAGAAATTTGCGGAGCCGCTTATAATGGTAAAGAAGCGATAGAACAGAATAAAATATTAAAACCGGACTGCATAACTATGGATATAAATATGCCTGTAATGAACGGTATTGATGCAGTCGCTGAAATAATGTCTAATAATCCAGCGCCGATAATAATGTTAAGCGCATATTCTAAAAAAGATGCGGAATTGACTATAAAGGCATTAAGATATGGCGCTGTGGATTTTATACAAAAGCCGGACGGCGAAATATCCGATATTGATTCTATTATAGATGAATTAGCCAAAAAAATTAGAAATACAAAATACATAAGACAGAAAAAAATAGATTTAAGAAAAATAGAGCAATTCAAAAATTTGTCAAAGGAAGAAACATTGGATATTACAGTTGCTCAATATGTGGTCTGCATCGGCGCATCAACTGGCGGTCCGGCGCTTTTGCCGGAACTAATCGGATTATTAAATCCTGATTTTAAAGCCGCAGTAATTATAGTGCAGCATATGCCGCCGAAATATACTGCAATATTTGCCAATCAACTTGCGCAAATAACAAAATTAAAAGTATCAGAAGCGAAAAATAATGAAACTATAAAGGAAAAGCACATATATGTTTGCCCGGGCGATAGAAATTTATTAGTTGAACGAAGTAAAATAAGACTTGTCGAAATCCCTGAAAATTCTATATGGCAGCCGTCAATTGATGAAACATTTATGTCAGTAGCAGACAATTACTTTAATAAATGCATAGGCGTAATATTAACCGGTATGGGAAATGACGGCGTTCAAGGCGCTGCGTTGATAAAAGCGCGCGGTGGCAAAATAATATGTCAGTCGCCGGATACTGCTATGATTTCAAGAATGCCAGAAAGCGTTATCAATGCAGGATTTGCAGATTTTATTTTAGCGCCGCGCGTAATAATAGCAAAATTGAATCACTGGCAGAAAAACAAATATAAATTTTAGATTATAAATTTGCGGAGTAATATCAAATGAAGAAAAACTTAAAAAAACGCGTAGCGGTAATTTTTGAAAATGAATTATTAAAAAATTTTTTTGAGAATATGTTTGAAAAAATAGAAGAAGACTTTCGCTATTTTCCGGACTCGCCCGCTGAAATAATTCCTGAATTATTAAATTATAATCCGCTGTTAATAATAATTTATTATAATGATTTGAATGATGAGTTATTGACAAAAATAAAATCTGAAACTTTGTTAGCACCTGTGCCGATTTTATTTTATGCTTTTAAAAATGTAGATATAACATTAGAAGATGTAAAATATACATATATAAAACTGCCAATAAATAAAGAACAATTTTTAATAGAGTTTGATAAAATATTGAATGATAAACGCTATATCTTGATAATAGACGACAGCAAGATAATCCACAAACAATTATTAGAAATTTTGATTAATAATAATTATCGAGTATTGCAGGCATATAACGGTCAAGAAGCATTAGAAATATTAGAGAAACAAAAGCCAGATATTATACTGACTGATATAGAAATGCCAATAATGAACGGCTATGAATTATGCAAAGCAGTAAAACAGAATCCGTCCACTGAAAAAATACCAATTGTAATATTATCCTCTTTGACAACAGGTGTAGATATAGACCGCAGATTTGATGTCGGAGCTAATGATTATCTTACCAAACCTGTGAACGCGGAAGAACTGATAAGTAGATTAGATGCGATACTAAAAGAAAATATAAAATCGACTCGCGAAAAGATTTTGGTAATTGATGACAGCAAGACAATAAGAAATATGGTTATTCAAGGATTAGAACAGCAGGGCTTTAAGGTTTATTATGCTGTTAATGGCAAAGACGGCTTACAAAAAGCTCTTGAATGCAATCCTGATTTGATTACAACCGATTATGATATGCCGATAATGAACGGGTGGGAATTATGTCAAGAATTACGCAAACACGAAAAATTAAAAGAGATACCGACGATAATGTTGACATCTCGCGATGCTGCGCGCGATCGAGCCAAACAAGCAGCGGCAGGCGTAAAAGCGTATTTAACCAAACCTTTTTCCGTTGATAAATTGCTTGTTATTGTAGAAAGATTAATAGCGGAAAGTAAAATGGAGCGCGAGCGCGAGATTTTGCGAAATTATGTGTCTGATGCGGCATATCAAGAAGCTGTGAAGCGCGGACAGAAAATGAACGCTAAATCAGAAATGCGCGCCAAGCAGATATTTGCGACTGTTATGTTCACAGATATTGCGCAATTTACGCCGACTTGCGAAAAATTAAATCCGCAGCAACTTGTGGAATTGCTTAATGAATATTTTGACGCTATGTGCAGAGTGATTTTGAAATATAGCGGAAACATAGATAAATTCATTGGCGACGCAATAATGGCGGTATTTGCAAAAGAGATTGAATTAGGCGCGCTGAATGCAGTAAAAGCAGGTTTTGAAATTATAGAAACATTAAAAGAATTTAATAAAAATCGCGAGACGCCGATAAATATGCGCATAGGAATAAATTCCGGAAATTTGTATATCGGCGATATAGGCAGCAAATTATCGCGTCGTGATTTTACTGTTATCGGCGATACAGTGAATGTTGCGCAGAGATTAGAAAGTAATTGTCCGATAAACGGCGTTTTATTGAGCGAAAGCACATATAAATTAGTAAAAGATTATGTCAAAGTCGAGAATAAAGGGCAATTATCATTAAAAGGCAAAACAAAAAAAATAGAAGCTTACAGTGTATTAGATGTTATAGCGATATAATTATTTCATAGTGTTATATTTCCGACAATTATTTTTCAACTGCTTCGCAGCGCAAAGGTGTCCAATGTCATCAAACACAATGTAATTGAATTAGAAATTATATTGACAAAAATGAATTAATAAATATACTAATAAACATTATGGCAAAAGATTTAGAAGACCTTACAATATCTCAAAGAATAGACGAGATATTAAAAGAATTAGAAAATGAGAAAGTAATTGTAAACGAGCAAAAATTAAAGATATTAATAATCGATGATTCTGACACAGCTCGTCGGGCTATTATCCGCAGTTTATCGACTAAAAAGCAGATAGAATTTATCGAAGCGCGCAATGGTATTGAAGGTTTTATGCAGTTAGGCAGATATAATTCTAATATAGATTTAATATTTTTGGATTATAATATGCCGATAATGAACGGCTCAGAATTTTTGCAAAAAGGCAATGAAGCTAAAGTGCTTGACGGGATTCCGATAGTAATGTGCACATCGGTTGCAGATAAAAATACAGTAATAAATTTTTTAAGGCAGGGCATCAGCGCATATATATTAAAACCGTATAATGAAGAAGAGTTTATGAAAGTAGTGCAAAGTGTTTTATTATCGCAAAAGCGTAAAAAACAAAGAATAATATAAATTAGGAGACAAATAAATATGGGGTTATATGAAACGTTAATATCACGCACAAGTGTGCGAAATTTTTCAAGTGCGCCAATATCAAAAGAGATAATTACCAAAATAATAAATGCCGGGCATCATGCTGCGACTGCACGAAATATTCAGCCTTGGCTCTTTGTGGTAGTTACAGATGCTGTTCGGCGTAAAGCAATAAAAGATATGTGTCCGAATAACGGGCCGTATATAGAATTTGCGCCTGTTTGTGTTTGTGTATTTTGTGAAAATGTAACATATTATTTAGAAGACGGTAGCGCCGCAACGCAAAATATATTGAATGCCGCGCATTCTTTTGGTTTAGGCGCTGTGTGGGTCGCGGGTGACAAAAAAGATTATGCGGATAAAATAAGAGAATATTTAAAAGTGCCGAATAATTATAAACTTGTAAGTTTGATACCAATAGGTTATCCATCAGAAAAAGTCAAACCAACTGAAAAGAAGCCATTAGAAGAAAAATTATTTTGGGAAGAATACAGCAAATAATTTTTTTTATGAAAAAGAAACGAATAATATTATTTTTTTTATTAATTATTTTTTGCGTAAGCTGCGCATATACTCCGGGCTTTCAGAAAACATTACTTGAAAAAGACGCTGAAATCCAGAAAATTACCGTATTAGCGGATAATCGTAAAATAGAATTAGAGAAATTAAAATCTGATATTGAAAAATCAGAAGAATTAAATCAAAATTTAAAAAAAATAATAGAAGAATTGAAAGAAGAAAAAACGCCGCTGACCGAAAATTTGCGATTAGTTGAAAAGCAGAATTTATTATTAAAAGAAGAAGTTATTAATGCGCAGAAAAATAACAGTCAATTGCAAAATTTCAATAGTGAATTATCTGACAAAATAAAGAGATTAGAAACGCAACTTGCGCAGAATCAGGAATTAATTGCAAATCTCAACAACGAATTATCAGCAAAAGTAGAAAAAATCAAAGAGCAGGAAAATATCGAAAATTCTTTGAATATAGAAATAACAAATTTAAAAAATACAGTGGCCGCAAGACAAAATGAAATTGAACAATTGAATAATCGAATAATACAACTGCAAAAAAACATCGAAGAACGAATAGCAAATGAAAATATAAAATATAATAATTTATTAGAAGAAACTGAAAAAATAAAGAAAGAATTTAAGAATAACGAAGAAACGAATATAAAATTAAAAACGATTAATGATTCGCTGACATTGCGTGTGAATAGTTTGTTAGCGGAATTAGCGCAGAAACAAGAAGAATATCAGGGATTGGCAAATACAGCGGAGAAACAGGCGGCTGAAAAAGTCCAATCAGAATTAGAAGAATTGAAAAATGACAATAATACTTTATCACATGAAAATAACAAATTAAAAGAAGAGATTGCTCGTTTGCGAATAATAGAGAAAAATACTGAATTGATAAATCGGGAATATAATGCAATAAAAATAAAATTAGAAGAGCTGACAAAATTAGTAGGATTAGATAAAATTGAAGAATTAAAAAAACTTGAAAATGAGAATGCCGCAATAATTGAAGAATTAGAAAAATTAAAGTTAAATGTATTGAATTTAACGCATCAAGAAAAAGAAATAAAAATAATAATTTATGAAAAAGATTTATATCAGCCAAATAAAATGTTGTTGAATAATGGCGGTATTGAAATTTTGAAAAAGTTATCAGAAATTTTTAATAAATATACCAGCAGAAAAATTTTAATTAGCGGGCACAGCGATAATATTGCCACTAATAATCCGAAATATCCTACGAATTGGGAATTATCTTCAGCGCGCGCAAGCGTAATAGCACGGACATTAATAAATAATTTTAAAGTTTCTGCTAATAGAATAACTGTTCAAGGATTAGCGGACACGAAACCGATAGCAAGTAATTCTACTGCTGATGGCAGAAGCAAAAATCGCAGAATAGAGATTATAATTTCATCATATTAATATAGAATTCACATTTTTTAATAAGGGGTGACTATTAGAAATGTCAAAATTTTTTAAATTGAAAAATTTATTAATTGTTATTTTGATTTTGTTGTTTACTTTTGGCTGCGCTAAAAAAACAGAAGAGACGCAAAATGTCGAACAGTCGAAAGTAGAAGAAGCGCCGCGTATTGAAAAATTAACTATATATCATTTTAATGATTTTCACTGCGCATTTTTGCCAACTAAAAACACAGAAGAAGAAGGACTGCCGAAATGGAGCGGCGCTGCGACATTAGCTGGTTATATAAAAAAAATTCGCGAAGAAGATAAAAATGCGATAATAGCATTTGCCGGCGATATATTTTTGCAGTCGCCATTAGATAAATTATCAACAGGTGAATTTGCAGTTGAAATAATGAATAAATTAAATCCTGATATTGCGACAATTGGAAATCATGAATTTGACTACGGCAGAGAGCGTTTTGATGAATTGCGACAAAAGATAAAATTTCCGTTAGTATCAGCAAATTTATTAGATGCCGAATCAAATGAACTGCTTGTCGAACCATATAAAGTTTTGACTACGAAAAATAATGTTAGAATTATGTTTATTGGTTTATTTCCGCTCACAGGCAAATCTTACACAGAAAAAAATTATAATGTAAAAGTCGAAGATGCTTTAAATACAGTAAAAAAATATGTAAAAGAATCTACTGATAAAGCGGATGCAGTAGTGATATTATCGCATATTGGCTTTGAGGAAGATGTAATATTATCAGAAAAATTAGGAAAAAATTCCGGTGTGCATTTAATAATTGGCGGACATTCTCATACATTAGTAGAATCAATAGATAACAACTTGCCAGTGCCGGTAGTTCAAGCGAATTTTAATGGCACGCATTTGGGCAAAGTTTCGATGGAATTCGATGTAACATCAAAGACCGTAAAAAAAATGGATTATGAATTGATACCTACATATGTTGACAAAATTCAGATTGACGAAGAAATAAATGAATTAGTAGATAAAGAAAAAGAAAAGATTGCTGAGCTATTTGAAGTAATAGCCACTACTGAAAAGCCATTAAGTAATGTTTCGCGGTTTGGCGAGACGCCGTTAGGCAATTTTGCTGTTGACGCGTTAGTAGATGCATTTAAAGCGGACGCGGCTTTTTTTAGTTCCAAAATGATACGCAATTCAATACCCGGTCCAGAAATCACTAAAAATGATATTTACGAAGCGTTTCCATTTGAAAGCGGAATCTATCAGGTTCAGATGACTGGCGAAAATATCAAGAAAATGCTTGAATATTATTTAAACAAACGCAAAGACAGATATTTACATATACCGCATACATTATCATATACCTATGAAGTATCACGCGAGAAAATAAGTATTTCGGAATTGTTGTTCAAGAAAAAGCCGATAAATTTAAAAAATAAATATACTGTAATATTCGACGAACGCAGCGCGCAAGATGCGGAAAAATATTATAAAGCCGAAAAATCTAAAAAAATAGGCGAATCATTTGCCGAAGAATATATAAAATATTTAAAAGCAAAGAAAAAATACAAGCCATATCCAGAAGGTCGCGCGAAAGAAAAATAATTAATTGTTATGAAAGATTTATTCATATTAGGTATTGAGACCTCTTGCGACGAGACTGCGGTTGCATTAGTAAAAAACGGCAAGATAGTAATAGACAATTTTTTATATTCACAAGTTAAAAAGCATAGTGAATTTGGCGGGGTAGTACCTGAAATAGCGGCGCGAATGCATTTAGAAATTATTATGCCGCTAATAGAAAAATTATTAAAAAAAAATAATCTGCAATTGCGCGATATTGATGCAATTGCTGTGACAGGCGAACCGGGATTGATAGGCGCATTATTAATCGGCGTGACAGTCGCAAAAAGTTTAGCGTATGCGCTCAACAAACCGCTAATAACAATTAATCATATATCTGCTCATTTATTTGCCGCGAATTTAGAGTACGATATTATTTATCCTGTGATTGGCTTGATAGTGTCTGGCGGGCATACACTTATCATCAAATCTGATTATTATACTGAATATTCAATATTAGGCAGCACATTGGATGATGCTGTCGGCGAGACTTTTGATAAAGTAGCGAAGATGTTGGATTTAGGTTATCCAGGTGGTCCGAAAATAGAAAAATACGCTGAACAAGGTAATGCCTGTGCGATAAATTTTCCCAGACCATTAATAAAAGAAAATAATTATAATTTTAGTTTTAGCGGCTTAAAGACTGCTGTTTTGTATTATTTAAATGAAAATAAAAATTATAATATTAACGATGTCTGCGCTTCGTTTCAGAGCGCGGCGTTTGACGTATTATTAGAAAAAACATTTCGCGCAGCTGATGAATACAATATAAAAAATATTATACTCGGCGGCGGCGTAGCGGCAAACAAAAGATTGCGCTGTATCTTTGAAGAAAAATCTAAAAAATGCGAAAAGAAAATTTTTGCGCCTTCGATGATTTATTGTTTGGATAATGCTGCGATGGTAGCTGGATTAGCGCATTATTTTTTAAGCGCCAATCAACCGAATGATTTTGATTTAGCGTTTAATCCAACAGCGCGAATGAATGTCAAGTAAAAATCAATTTGACAAAAAAATGTAATTTAATTAATATGAAAAAGCGTAATATAAATTTTAGTTAATGACGAAAATGATAGACGCAGAAAAAATAAAAAAAAGTTTAGCATTTAAAATTTGGGATTATTTTGTATTATTTTTAGTTGTTATTGCAATTGGGTTATTAATTAATTCCTATTTTGAAATCACGCCTGAACAGCAAAATAAATTTTTATTATACAATACTATAATTTCAGTAATATTTTTAATTGATGTTATTGTAAGAATAATAATATTTCGTAAGAAATATTTGTTCAGCGCTGAAATTATAATAGATATTTTAGCGTGTTCGGATATTATTACTCCAGCTTTGCGTGCAGTGCGCGGGATAAAATATACGAGATTTATAAGGATTTTACGAATTTTGCGGATGCTGCGTGTTTTCCGCGGGCTGAAAGCAATCAAACATTCGTCGCAATGTTTTATAGAAGAAAAATTATTTAATTCTATTGCTATTATTGTTATTTTAATAATGATTGTTGTCTCGATAATTGTTTCTAATTTTGTCGATAAAAGATTGCATTCGTTTGTAGATGACAATTACAGACAAATATTAAGGGCAATAGTGATTACTTCAAAAACAGAGGAAGGAAAATTTTCTGCCGAGCAGTTTATAGAAAAACTGAAAATGCTTGATAGAGTTATTTATTACAAAATAAGTTTGGATACATTAGACAAGCCGATAGAAAATTATATTTCAATCACAAAAGAAGAACTTACTCATAAATATTTTCCAGATGATATTTATGAAATTTCGTTGAATGATAAAATAGTGATAAAAATTTTAATTAAAGAATTAAAATTTTATGTGCGAATAGTAGAAATGCTGGTATTAATTTCAGCGCTGCCGCTAATTGCAATTTTACTAATTACTTTACACTTGATAATTTTGAAATATTATATTGCTCCGATACATAAAATTAATGAAGTGTTAGAAACTAATTTAGAACAGGAATTGAAATTAATTGAACTTGACGAAAAATTACAGGGTTCGGATATTTATCAATTGCAAGAAAAAATTAATAATACATTAGAAAATAATAACACGAAATTGTGGGAATATTATAATGCTTACGAAGAGTTGCGCAAAAAGGAGCAAGGAGAATAAATGAAGAAATTTCCTACTTCTTTTGCCGCAATTGTAATGATATTAGCGATAATGTTTTTTATGCTGTCATCATTTATGAAGCATGCTGAAAAAGATTTAAAAAATTTAGAAAAAAAAAGAAAAGAAAAAGGCGGTAGCAATAAATACGAAGAGCAATTGAACTTGTTGTTAAATGCGAAGTAAATAATTATGCGCGCTTGTGATATTTATCCATTAAAATTAAGACCTATATATAAAGAAACCGTGTGGGGCGGCAGTTGGTTGACTAAAAATTTTGGCAAGCAGCTGCCATCGTCAAAAATAGGAGAAAGTTGGGAGTTAGTTGATCGTGTGGATGCCGCGACTATAATAGAAAACGGTTATTATGCTGAAAAAAAATTAATAGATGTCTTAAAAAAAAATAAGAATGAATATTTAGGCGAGAATTTTGAGTTTGACAGATTCGGCAGATTTCCAATAATGTTAAAATACATAGATGCAGCTGAAAAATTATCAGTGCAAGTGCATCCTTCTGAAAGATATACAAAATTAAAAAAACTTGAAGATAGCGGAAAAAATGAATTTTGGTATATTTTAAACGCAGACCGCAGCGCAAAAATAATTTTAGGACTGCAGTCAAAAATAGATATTGCAAAATTCAAAGAGAAAATAAAAAAACAAAATTCTGAAATAGAAAAAGAGTTGAATTATATAAATATCAAAACTGGTGATTTTTTTTATATACCAGCAGGATTGATACACGCAATATTAGGCGGTGTGCGTATTGCTGAAATTCAGCAAAATTCTGATTTGACTTTTAGAATTTATGATTGGCAGCGCTGCGGATTAGATGGAAAACCGCGAAAATTACATATTACTGAAGCATTAGAAACAATAAATTTCAAAAACCAAACAATTTACAAACTGCCAAAAAATAATAGCGTAGCGGATTGCATAGATTATCAATATAAAAAATTATTGAACAGCCGATATTTTAAAATATTCGAATACAGGATATTTGGTAAAAGTCATTTTAATAAACGCTCTGAAAAATTTGAGATATTTATGATTTTTCAGGGCAGCGCTTCGTTGATAGCGGATGATAAACTTTATAATTTCAACAGCGGCGAAACTTGGTTTTTGCCAGCGCAATTAAAAACATATAAAATTATAAGTCATAAAGAATTAAAATTTTTGAAAATAACATGTTAGATTTATGAAATTCAGAAATATTATTGAAAAAGAATTTGGAGAGATAATTTTACCTTTTAATAAAAGCAAAATAAAAAAATTCAAACATTTAGATTGTTTAGCGTTAACAGGCGAAATTTTGGTCTGCCGTGATATGGTACATAAAAAAATAGCGGAATTGTGCAGTGAAAATAAAAAATTGCCTGTTTCTTTTGAAAATAGTGTGATATTCTATGCTGGGCCATCGCCTACGCCTGCCAATAAAATTATTGGCGCTATTGGTCCTACTACGAGCAGCAGAATGGATTGTTATGTTGAATTGATGTTGAAATTAGGAGTGAACGCTTTTATTGGCAAAGGTCAGCGCAGCGCAGAAGCGATGAAAAAAATAAGGGATTATGGCGCCGTGTATTTAATTACATTTGGCGGTTATGCGGCGTTATTATCCCAATTTATCGAAAAAAGCGAGACGATAGCATTTGCAGAATTAGGCGCAGAAGCACTATTAAGATTAACTGTTAAGCGTTTTCCAGTATTAGTTTATAAAAACTAACGATAAATTTATCAAAATATTAAATATATTTTTATAAAAAAAATAAAAAAAAATTAAAGTTTTTTGATTTTTTGTCGATAAATAATATAGATTTAAAAGGATTGGATTGTAAAAAGATATTATTTTTATAAAAAATTTTTAGGAGTTATGTTTAAATACCAAGGATGGAATTATGAATATAATTAGCATTCCGAAAATCCCAATAGTTGCGGCGCATAATAAAAACCAAGAAAAAAAAGACAGTAATTATTATCAAGAAAATAATATTCAATTTAAAGATATACTGCGTCAGCAATTTGATACAAGCGAAAAAACAGCGGATACCAAAATTAGTAAACTACAAAAAATTAAAGAGCGTCTTGCAACTAATTATTATAAAAATACAGATGTGTCAGAATTAATCGCAGAAAAATTAATGAATGGATGGACATAATAATTATTAGTTAATTTTTATTTTATTTCTATCCCTCCCCAATAAACTTTTATTAAAAAAAATATGTCTTATGGTTTGTATATAAATTTTCCGTTTTGTAAGAGTAAATGTAGTTATTGCGATTATATTACTGTTCCTGATTATAATGGCTATTCTGATATATACTTAAATGCTCTTATTAAAGAAATGCAGTTGTATAGCGGCAACAAACTAAAAAGCGTGTATTTAGGTGGCGGCACGCCTTCGTTAATGCCTGCTTCGCAACTTGAAAAACTTATAAATGCTCTGCATACAAATTTTAAAATATCAAAAAAAATAGAATTTACTATTGAAGTAAATCCTGACGATGTTGATAATCAATTGTTGAAATATTATAAAAATTTTGGTGTTAATCGTATAAGTTTAGGCATCCAATCATTTGATGATGAAATTTTGAAATTTTTGAAGCGCAGGTATAATGGAAAAACAGCAGAGAAAGCGATTAATTTAGCAGCAAGTTTTTTTGAAAATTATAATGTTGATATTTTATTTGCTGTGCCGCAGGTTCAGAGTTTAAAAAAATTAGAAAATGATGTGATGCTGGCATTGAAATATAAGCCGAAGCATTTTGCAATATATGATTTAGTAATAGAAGAAAAAACATATTTAGGCTGGCTTTTAAAAAAATTGCAAATTCGAGCAGTAGAAGATGATGACTATGTTGAATATTATGAATTAGTTTATAATTTATTAACAGCATCTGATTATTATCATTATGAAATTTCAAGTTATGCTCTTTCGGGGTTTGAGTGCAAACATAATAAATTATATTGGCGAAATTATGAATATATAGGGATCGGAGCAGCCGCGCATTCATATATAAATAAAAAAAGATTTTGGAATTATAAATTTCCAAGACAATATATTAATGCCGTATTAGATAAAAATAACGCCGAAGAATCTTTTGAAATTTTAGATGATGACAGACGATTAGGCGAGACAATAATGCTCAATTTGCATTTAGCTGAAGGCGTAAATATAAAGGAAATAAATAAAAAATATCAAATTGATTTTTTGAAAAAATTTCGTAAACAAATTGAAAAATTAATAAATCAAGAATTGATTGAAGTTAATAATAATAATATGAAATTGACATTTAAGGGCAGATTATTTGCCAATATCGCGGCCTCCGAATTTTTATAAAAGATATATGGACTAATTTTTGAGTGTATATCAATGAAAAAATAAAATGAATTGTAAAGAAAGGCATTTGAGTATTTGTGCGAATACGCAAATGCCTTTTCTAATTTTTTTCAATTCCAGAGTAAACTTGCGCGTAATTCTTTTGTTGTTTTTTTGATACGCGATGCTAATATTTTATTGAAATTTTTCATAATCTTATAACCGATTGCCGTATTTGCATCCATAAGTTTTGTCAGGTCGTCAATCGGTATTCTGATTACAGTAGAATCTTTTAAAGTATCAGCAGACGCTGACCGCGCTTCTCTGTCAATAAGTCCAAACTCACCAAATACCTGCCCTTCTTCGACTGTATGCACTTGCGCTTTATCAGTTTTCACTTGCAACTGAATTTCAATCGCCACTTTGCCTTTTAAAAGAATGAAGATATCATCGCTCGGCGCACCTTCTTCAAAGATATTTTCGTTTTCTGGAATATTTTGAATTTTACAAATGTTTTCTATTAATTTTAATTCGTTGTCAGTGAGATTTTCAAAAATTTGATTTTTTTTAAATATGTCTATTGCCATAAAAAACTCCTATTATAATTCTTCAACTATAGTTTTTGCTATTGTGTTAATAGTAGCAGCGATTGTCATTAACCCTTCGATGGTATCAAGAAAAAGCGAGCCCTGCTGCGCTGCCGATGTTTGCGTTTCGCTGCGCATTGCATCGAAAGTATCTTGATGAATTTTTTTAGCTATTCTCTGTAGTTTAGTGTATAAAAGACAAACGCTTTCCGCTTGCTCTAATTTTCTATTTTCAAAAGCGTCTAAACACATTTTAAAAAGCTCAGAAATTTTTGATGTTAAATTTTTTAGATGGTCAATTTCTTTTTCAGTGAACGGTAGATTTTTATCTATTACTTTGTTTGCTTGCGGAACAATGTTTTTAACCACAATATCGCCGATAGTTTCAAAATAACTTGTTATATAAAGTTGAGTAATATAAAGTTTTGTCTGCTCTTCATTTAAGCCGCTTCGTCCGATGTTGTTGAGATATGGTCTTATGGCTTTATCAAGTATATCGATTTTATCATCGTTTTTGACTATTTCGCTAATTAGTGTTTCGGATTTTTTTTCAAATGCCGGAGCAATATTTTCAAGTATATCTTGTAGTATTCCGCCCATACGCAATAGTTCTTTTTTTGCCATATCCAGCGCAACATCAGGACTGTTAGCGAAACCTTCCGCAAGATATTTTGGCTCAAAAACTGTTCGTTCGCTTTCGCTTTCAGGCAAAATTAAATAAACTATTTTTGCAATTATTTTTATAAACGGCAGAAAAACCAACACTCCAAAAGATGCACAGAGAGTATAAGTGTTTGCCACTTGCCGCGGTATTGAATCGGACCCGAATAACTTTGTTATTTTTATTACTATATCGTCAATATATGTGATGAATATTGAACAAACTAAAACTGCGAGTACTGCGCAAATAAAATTAGCAACCGCAGTGCGTTTGCCGTTTTTGTTTGCTCCAAGCGACGCTAAAATTGCGGTAGCAGTAGTGCCAATCATTGCTCCTAACACTAACGGCACAGCAGTTTCAAGATTAATAAGATTCTGTTCGGCAAATGCTATACATAGCCCAACAGTTGCTGCGCTCGATTGAATTAATGCAGTAAACGCTACTGAAAAAATAATAGCTAATGCAGGTTTAGAACTTAATTTTAATAGCATTGCTGTAAAATCAGGATAAGAACGCAGCGGTTTCATCGCGGAAGACATAATTTCCATACCATAAAATAAAAAACCGAAACCTATTAAAATTATGCCGATTTGTTTGAATTTTTTTTTGCTCGATGACACCATCATAATGAAACCGGCAATAACAAGAAGCAGCGCATAGTCAGCTATTTTAAATGCTATTAATTGCGCTGTGACAGTAGAGCCGATGCGCGAGCCCTGCATAACCGCTATAGCTTGCACCATTGTCATAAGCGTTGCGCTGACAAACCCAACACACATTGAAGTAGTAGCGCTTGAACTCTGCACTGCGGCAGTGGCAAAAAAACCGGTTATATACCCTGATATCGGAGTTTTAGTAAATTTTGATAATATATCCTTCATCTTATCGCCGGCGACATTTTGCAGACCTTCGGCGCAAATTTTCATACCGTAAAGAAATACGCCAAGTCCGCCTAATAGTCCGACAATTACCATTATATACCAAGTTTTAGACATAATATTAATTTTTATATTCACTGGTTTTATCTCAGGATATTCGGAAATATATGCTGTTACCACATAATCGCCGCTTTTTGTGGCGTCTTTTAAGATTGTGGTTGCATAGCCATCTGCATTGACTTTTACTTTGGTTGCAGAACAATAAACTTTGTCGCTTTTTGACGGCTTTGAAGTAATAGCAAAAATAATATTAATATCATTTGCCGCGCAATCTATACCTTCAACTTTTACCTTAATATTTGTAATATCTTCGCCCTCTAAACCGCTTAATATAGTCGTGCCTTTTTCGTATGATTCATTAGAAAGTTTGATTGTGTTTTTTGAAGCAGTTGAAGAAGATTGAACAGCGGCAGAAACAGTGTTCTGTGCTGATATAATATTTTTATTTGCAAAAATTAATAAAAAAACTATTAAAATTAAAAAAAAATTTTTTAACATATAGCGCCTCAATATTTATAATTATTGTTGTCAAGCGTAATATTAAATTTTATCGCTTGCTTAATTTTAATAAATTTCAGGGACAAATGTCTGAGATGTCATCGGGGGTCTAACATAACCGGATTTGTCCTGTGCGCGCTTCGGTAATTTTATTGGTCCCGGAGTTAAATCTTCATATTTGATTTTTGAAAGCAAATGAGAAATACAATTAAGCCGCGCGTGTTTTTTTATATCAGCATTGACAACATACCACGGCGCTTCTTTGATGTCTGTATGTTTGAAATTTTCATCTTTTGCGCGTGAATAATCTATCCAGCGATTGCGCGATTCAATATCCATCGGGCTGAGTTTCCAACGCTTTGTCGGATCTTCGGCGCGTGCTTGAAATCTGCGTTCCTGCTCTTCGTCGCTTACAGAAAACCAATATTTAATTAAAATA
This sequence comes from bacterium, assembly GCA_029551925.1. Classification (GTDB taxonomy): domain Bacteria; phylum JAGOBX01; class JAGOBX01; order JAGOBX01; family JAGOBX01; genus JAKPEO01. The sequence continues at coordinate 1,016 of JAKPEO010000001.1, read as the reverse complement.
ATTCCAGATCTTATAAGCATTCGTTCAAATTCAGGACAAGACCTAAAAAATTCTTGATATTCTTCTTCTGTGCAAAAGCCCATAACTTTTTCAACGCCTGCGCGGTTATACCAACTTCTGTCAAACAATACCATTTCTCCGCCAGCCGGAAGATGCGGAACATATCGCTGAAAATACCACTGAGTTTTTTCACGATCAGATGGCGTGCCTAATGCTACTACTCGACAAATGCGGGGATTTAAACTTTGCGTTATTGTTTTGATTACTCCGCCTTTGCCAGCTGCATCGCGACCTTCAAAAATAACTACAACTTTTAATTTTTTTACTTTTATCCATTCTTGAAGTTTTACAAGTTCTATTTGCAATTTGCCAAGTTCTTTTTCGTATATTTCATTTTTTAAAACTTTATAACCGTTTTTTTCTTTATAATGTGTCTCATCATATTTTTTTTCCCACTTTTGCGGCTGCTGCGGCAATTGCTGCGCTTGAATTTCATTTAGAATGTCTTGTTTTTTTTGTTTTTTCTCTTTCTTTTCTTTCTTCTTTTCTTTTTTATCTTTTTTTGACATATCCCATCCCTCCAAAAAAAATATAAATTATTTATACAAAAAAAAACATATTTTTATTTTTTGGTAATTTTTGCAAAATATTTAATTTAATTTTAGTATTAATATTGAAATTGTCAAATAAAAAATTTAAAAACTATTAAATTCTGAAATTATCATATCGTAATATATGATATGTCTATTTTTTAGACGATTAAAAAAAGAATTGCGCTGGTCAATACCAAGCCATAAAATATGATTATATAAATTTATGCCTTCAATAAAATATCTAATTTTATTTTTTTCTAAAAATTCGATAAATTTATTTTTTGAAATTTGATGATATAATTCATTATTTGCAAGACAATCGAGGTTTATAATATTTATGCCATATTTGTTTTTATAAAAAGAAAAAAAATAACCGTTTAATCCGCTATCAAAACTTCCGACATTGATATTTTTAATATTTTG
>JAKPEO010000054.1 GCA_029551925.1 bacterium | reverse complement strand
TTATTAGTAAAATTTAATAAGCAGAAAATATGCATATAGACAAAAGTATATAGAAATGAAAAAAGCAAAGAAGTCGGCATAAAACAATTAACAGAATATATGTTGATTGGCGGCGTAGAAGAAGGGCATTTAGTATTATTTGACAAAAGCAAAGAAAATAGTTGGGACGAAAAGATATACTCAGAAAAAATAAATGATAAAATTACAGTGTAGGGGATGTGATTTTATAAAATTTGGAATACTACTTTATTATTGCTAAATTGATAAGTATAAAATAAAGTTAAATGTTGTTAGAAATTATTTTAAATAAAATTTAAGGAGCGTGTTTGATTATGCCGCAATTAAAAAGATGGATAGTAGCAAAAAAATTAGTTAATATTTTTCCAGAAGATGTATTAAAAAAATTAGTGGAGTTAGGCGCTAATTTTGGCGGCGGGTGGAATGAGATACATCAACATATAAATGTTAGTCCGCAAAATCGCGAGCAAATAGTGGAATTATTAGAAAAAGCGGGTTATGAAGTAGAAGAACCGAGCAGTTATTCAGAAGTGGTAAAAACCGATTTATCGAATCACAAATAAAAAAATAAAAAAAACTTGACCTATTAATAGTATTAAAGTATAATAAATGGCATTATGAATTTTGGAATTGATAATATAACTACGATAATTTCTGAAATAATAAAAAAAATTGCGCCGAGTAAGACAGCGTTAGTGCCTGTTGGAGTATCAAACCGACATATACATTTATCGCAGAAAGATTTATATTATTTATTTGGCGAAGGGTATCAACTAACAAAAATTAAAGATTTAAAACAGCCAAATCAATTTGCTGCAAAAGAAACAGTAACTGTTGTAGGACCAAAAGGAGTATTACATAATGTCAGAATTTTAGGTCCTGCGCGTAATCAGACGCAAGTAGAAATATCACGCACAGACGCTTTTATATTAGGCGTGAATCCGCCTGTAAGAATATCAGGCGATACTAAAAATTCTGCTGGCGCAATAATTATAGGTCCCAAAAACACTTTGATATTGCAAGAAGGCGTAATAATTTCGGCGAATCATTTGCATTTATCAGCAGAAGAAGCAAAGGATTTGAATTTAACAAATGGTCAAAAAATAATAATTCGTTCAATAACAAAAGAGCGGAAATTGTATTTTGTAGATGTAGTAGTGCGCTGCGGCGCTGAACATTCAAAAGAATTTCATATAGACACAGATGAAGCCAATGCCGCGCTACTTGATACAAATGATAATGTTGAAATAGTTTATATTTAAAATAAAAAAAAATTAAAGTAGGAGGCAGTTTGCTATGAGCGAAGCTCTTGGAATGATTGAAACAAAAGGATTAGTTGCTTTAATTGAAGCATCAGATGCAATGGTTAAAGCTGCGAAAGTAGAATTAGTAGGTTATGAAAAAATCGGAAGCGGCTATGTTACTGCGTTAGTGCGCGGCGATGTTGCAGCATGTAAAGCTGCGACAGATGCGGGCGCTGCTGCGGCAGAACGCGTAGGCGAATTGGTAGCAGTTCATGTGATTCCGCGTCCTCACAGCGCGTTAGAAGATATTTTTCCAATTAAAATTCAAAGTTCAGCAAAAAAATAATTGAGCGATAGATTATTTTAGCGGATAAATCTAATGATAAAATTTATCCGCTAAATTTTTTTAATTGGAGAAACTAAAATATGCAAATTGCAGAAGTAGTAGGCAATGTAGTAGCTACGCAGAAGGTCTATCAACTAGACGGTACAAAATTAATGTTAGTTCAAGCGCGCGAGTTAGATGGGCGATTGACCGGCAGTCATAAGGTGGCGGTAGATTGCGTGGGCGCTGGTATAGGAGAAGTAGTATTTTTAGTAGAAGGTAGTTCAGCGCGATTGGCGCAATCTGAAGATGGTAAATCGCCGATAGATTGTGCAATAATAGGGATAATAGATTCAATTGAAGCTAATGGAAAAATAATTTTCAAAAAGAAAATATAATAAATTTATAAAAAAAAATATTTCAAAAAATTTGGGAGTTATCAATGAATATTACAGAACAAGAAATAAAAGATATAGTACGTGATGTTCTTGCCAATATAGCGATAAATAAAGGGCTGTTAATATCAAACACCGAAGATGTAAGTTACACGCCTACGCCAAATCAATTTGGAATATTTGAAAAAATGGATGACGCTATAAATGCCGCGCGTAAAGCATTTGAAGAATTATCTAAACTATCAATCGGCAAACGCAAAAAGATGATACAAGCAATACGGCAATTTGCATTATCTGAAACAGTGCGCGTATCGAAATTAGCAGTGCAAGAAACAGGAATGGGCAGACCGGAAGATAAAATAGAAAAAAATAAATTAGCAATTTTAAAGACGCCGGGCGTTGAAGATATACAGACAGAAGCGTATTCCGGCGATGCAGGTTTAATGCTCCAAGAATTTGCGCCTTATGGTGTGATAGGTTCAATTTCACCATCTACCAATCCCACAGAAACAGTATTTAATAATTCAATAATGATGATAGCGGCTGGCAATACAGTTACATTTAATCCGCATCCTGCCGCGAAACGAGTATCGCAATTAGCGGTAGAAACAATTAATAAAGCGATTTTGTCAGTTGGTGGACCTGCAAATTGTGCTACTACTGTATTAGAACCAACATTGGAAAGCGGCAAGATTTTATTTACTCATCCGCTAATTAAATTATTATGCGTGACCGGCGGTCCGGCAGTTGTTGAAGAAGCGATGAAATCAACTAAAAAAACAGTTGCAGCTGGTCCAGGTAATCCGCCAGTTGTAGTTGATGAAACTGCTGATATTGACAGAGCTGCAAGAAGCATAATATTAGGCGCAAGTTTGGACAACAATGTTTTATGTATAGCGGAAAAAGAAATAATTGTAATAGATTCAGTTGCAGAAAAATTAAAGGCTGCGCTTAAAAAGCATAATGGCTATGAATTAACATTAAATCAATTAGATAAATTGATGCCGCAGATAATTACCAAAATGCCGACAAATCCACACGAAGAAGCTGTAGTAAATCGCAATTTTATCGGGCGTAATGCTAATGTGATTGCAAAAGCAATCGGTTTGAATCTGCCTGATACTACGAGAATATTATTTGCTGAAGTGCCGAATGATCATCCGTTAGTATTTATTGAGCAATTAATGCCTGTTATACCATTAACGCGCGTTCGTTCTTTTGACGCAGCGTTGGAATTAGCGTATAGAGCGGAACACAATTATTTTCATACGGCGCTATTGCATTCGATGAATGTTGATAGAATGACTGCAATGGGAAAATTAATGAACTGCTCAATATTTGTAAAGAATGGTCCGTCTTGCGCTGGTTTAGGTTTTGGCGGCGAAGGTTATACGACCTTTACGATAGCATCGCCTACTGGCGATGGCTTGACTAGACCGCGCACATTTACAAGAATGCGCAGATGCACAATTATAGATTATTTACGAGTTATTTAAAAAAATAAAGAGGCGTAAATTATGAATTATAATGTTGACAGTTTAATAAATCTTATAACAGAAACTGTTAGGGAAATATTAAACAAATCGCATATTATACCTATAACTGAATTGCAAAATGCCGCTAATAAATCTGCTGCTGCGTCGTCGTCATCTAAAAATCAAAGTAGTGAAAATACTGTAATAATGCAGTTATTAAATAAAAAAGTAATAGTAGAGCAAGATATAAAAACAGCGCTTCAAAAAAATGTCGAATGTATAGAAATTATGAAAACAGCGATAATTACGCCAGCAGCGGTTGATTTTGCAAAAAGTAAAAAAATCAAATTGATAAAAAAATAAAAAAAAACAGGGAGCGATAAAAAATGCAGATAGCAATAGGAGCAGATCACGGCGGCTTTCAATTAAAAGAAGAATTGAAAAAATATTTGTCAGAATTGGGCTATGCTGTTAAAGATTTTGGCACTTATTCTACTGATGCGGTAGATTATCCTGATATTGCTTTTTTAGTAGCGCGCGCTGTTGCTTCAAAAGAATATGAATACGGAATAATGATAGACGGCACAGGTATCGCTTCTGCGATGGTAGCAAATAAAGTGCGCGGAATACGGGCTTCCGCTTGTAATGAAGTATTTTTAGCGATTAGCAGTAAAGAACATAATAATGCTAATATGCTGTGTATGGGAGCAAGCGTGCTTGCAGCGCCGAAAGCGAAATTAATATTAAAAACTTGGCTGGATACGCCGTATGCTGGCGCGCGTCATCAAAAGCGAATAGATAAAATAAATGAAATTGAAGCAAGATTTATGCTACCTGTTGTTTAAAAAAAAGTAAAAATTGTATTTTAATGGATTATTTAGAATTAGAATATTGGTCAAAAAAAATACCGGTAGTTATTCAATCCTTAACAAAAAATCGTTTTAATGTTTATATTTGTGAAAATAGCAAAGAAGCAAAAACAAAGATATTTTCGCTTATTCCAGAAACATCAAAAATAGGGATCGGCGGCTCTAAAACGCTTGAAGAATTAAATATCATTGAAGACTTAAAAAATAAAAATTATACTATTATTAATCCGCCTAATATTACTGCTGATTATAGCGAAATATTAGAACAGCGCAGATTGGCGCTACTTGCAGATGCGTATTTATGTTCTACTAATGCTATTACTACAGATGGATTTTTAGTGAATATAGATGGTTTATCAAATCGCGTTGCAGCTTTGTTGTTTGGTCCGAAAAAGGTTATTATAGTCGCCGGAATAAATAAAATTACAGAAGATATTGATAGCGCATTGCAGAAAATAAAGAGTTATACTGCTCCGATGAACGCTATGCGTTTAAAAAGAACAACACCTTGCGCAAGTGTTGGCGTTTGCGCAAATTGCAATAATGATGATAGAATTTGTAGCAATATAGTAATTTCAGGTTTTCAAAAAGATAAAAAGCGTATTCATATAATTTTAATAAAAGAAAATTTAGGGATATAAATGAATGTTATAATTCAAAATAATTTTTATGCGAGTTTTACTTCTATTGGCTTTATAATCGGAAAATTAAAAGAAGAATTAATTAAATATGGATTTGCTTCTGAACGGATAAATGAGGTTTGTTTGGTAGTAGATGAGATGGTCAGCAATATTATTAAATATGCGTATAATAAAGATAAAAACCGCGTGTTTTTTTTTGAAGCGCTATTAATAAATAATAATACAATTCAATTGACATTTGAAGATGATGGCCCGCAGTTTGATTTGTTGCAATATATCAAAACTCCTAATTATGATGTGCCGATTGAGGATTTACCGATCGGCGGATTAGGTATAAAATTTGTCAAGGAAGTATCAAGTCATATCTCATATACTTTTACTCCTGAAAAGAAAAACAGAGTAATTGTCGAAAAAAAAATGAAATAATAAATTAATTTATAACAACCGATAAATTTATGGAAAAAATAAAATGTTTGTGGTGCAATGCTTTAAAAGATAAAAATGAATTAAATGTAATTTACGGAAAAAATGCTTATTTTAATAAATCAATATTTTACGGGTGCGGCGATAATAATCATATAGAAAAAATAAAAAAATTTCTTGAGCATACAGAAAAATATTATAGTCATTCGCAATCTTCAATAAAAATGAGTTTGATATTATATCCTCTATTAATGGTAATATTTAAAAGTATGATCTATTGGATTGCAATTTTATTAACTATTGATTTTAGCGTTGGACTGTTTTTTTTTCCGTTTGGCTCGTCAAATATAGCTGAAAAAATCGGGATAAAAAATAATATTTTATTTTTAAGAAGTATAGCGACTATTTTTTTTACGCTTGCTATTATAATGATTTTAAGATATTTTTTGAATAAGCCGTAATGTTTAACATTTGAGTATTTGCGCAAATACTCAAAATACCGCAAGTATATTTTTTATTTTATTGTTTTACAGGATACGAGCCCAATATTTTAATAAATGAACAATAATTATCTAATTTTTCTAATGTTTTCTTTACTTTTAAATCTGAAATATGTCCGATAAAATCCACAAAAAAAACATAATTCCAAGCGACATTTTTCGCAGGTCTTGATTCTATTTTTGTAAGGTTAATTTTATTTTGAGCAAATGGTTCAAGGCATTTATATAATATCCCAACTTTATCTTTCGCGGCAAATGCGATAGATGTCTTATCATTGCCAGTAGGTTTGTTTTGCTGTTTGCCGATAATCAAAAATCGCGTGGTGTTATTTTTGTAATCTTCAATATTTTTTGCCAGAGTATTGAGCTTGTAAATTTCAGCTGCAAGTTCGCTCGCTATTGCCGCGACATTTTTGTTTTTTGCCGCTAATTCTGCGGCAAGCGCAGTGCTTTCTACTGGCACGAGTTGAATATTATTTTTAAAATTAGCGGATATCCAGTTTTCGCATTGACCAAAAACTTGCGGGTGCGAATATATTATTCTCACATTTTCAATTTTTTTTTCTTTTGATATTAGATTGTGCGATACTTTTGATAATATTTCGCCGACGATATTTAATGAAGTAGTTAATAATTTATCAAGAGTATTAGTCACTACGCCATTATTAGAATTTTCAATTGGCACAATACCGTAATCGCCGATGTTTTTTTCTACTTCTGTAAAAACAGTGACAATAGAATTCGCTTCGAGTAACTCTGCATCTTTGAATTTTTTTTTCGCAGCAATATGAGTAAATGAACCTGCAGGTCCTAAATAAATAATTTTTAATTTTCGTTCTATTGCCCGCGCTGCAGCCATTATATTAGAATAAACTTCGTCAAGTAATTCTTGAGGAAAAATAGAATTTAAACTATTGATTTTTTTATAAACTTCGTTTTCTCTAACAGGATCAAATACCGGTAATCCTAAATTATGTTTAATATTTCCTATTGCTTTTGCTAAATGCAATCGCTGATTTAATAATTTTACAATTTTTTCATCTATTTTATTTATCTTTTGACGATACCAATCTATTTCATTTTTTTTCATTTAAACACATAATCCTTTTGAATATTGTTCATAATAATATACCCGCCTTTTGTCAGCGGTATATCTTTTAAATTAAAACCGCCGATGCCTGTTCTAATAAGTTTTATTACAGAATGATTTATATAATCGCATAGTTTTCTGATAATACGATTTTGACCGGAAATGATTTTTAGTTCAATCCAAGAATTGGCTTTTAATTTTTCAACTAATTTTGCAGATATGCATCTGACAAATTCGCCATCTACTTTGATATTTTTTGTTAATTTTTCAAGTTCTTTTGGCGTTGGTATTCCTTTGACTTTCGCTAAATAAGTTTTTATTATTTTATTTGATGGATGCTGGATTTTTTGAGCATAATCGCCGTCATTAGTTAAGATTAGCAATCCTTCGGTGTCATAATCCAATCTGCCAACAGGATAGAGCGTTTTCCAGCCGCGAATTTTTTGGAGATAATCCATCACAGTTGTTCTGCCTTTATCATCGCTTACGCTTGTAATACATTTTTCCGGTTTGTAAAACAGTATATATAATTTTTGAATATTTTTTTTAGATTTTTTTATAATTTTCCCTTCGACTTTGATAATATCGTTTTCTGCGTCTATTTCAAATAGCGGATTTTTTATGGTTTTATTGTTAACTGATACTATTCCACTTTTTATTAGTTCAGCGCATTTTCTGCGCGCTGCCACTTCGCAGTCAGCGAGGTATTTTACTAATTTCATCTTTATATTTCCTTAACAAAAATTTAGAATAAATATTATATAAAAATAAAAATAAAAATTCAATAATTTTATCTTGAATTTAAAATGATAAAATGTAAAATGATTTTTGGATAATTAAATTTTTTTTAAAAGGAGAATGTTGAAAAATGGCTGATGTTGTAGATTATAAAATTTTTGGCGATGATATGCAGTTAGTTGAAATAGAATTGGATCCGGGTGAAGGCGTGCGCGCAGAAGCGGGCGCTATGATGTATATGGAAGATGATATACAGATGCAGACAAATACAGGTGGTGGAATATTTAATGGCTTTAAAAGAATGATTACAGGTGAAAGTTTTTTTATTACTACTTTTGTTCACGGCGGAAAGTCAGGAAAAAAACATATTGCTTTTGCCGCGCCTTATCCGGGCAAAATAATACCTATTGATTTAGCGAAATACAATGGCAATTTTCTTTGCCAAAAAGACGCTTTTTTATGCGCTGCGCAAGGTATAGAAATAGAAATAGCATTTACAAAAAAAATTGGCGCCGGTCTGTTTGGCGGCGAAGGTTTTATATTGCAGAAATTAACTGGCGATGGTCTTGCATTTATTCACGCTGGCGGCGCTGTTATTGAAAAAAGATTGGCTAATGGCGAGAGTTTGAAAGTTGATACTGGCTGCCTTGTAGCGTTTTCATCTACAATTGACTATGATATAAAATTTGTTGGCGGCTTTAAAAATGCGCTGTTTGGCGGCGAGGGCTTGTTCTTTGCGCAAGTCACAGGACCGGGCATTGTATATTTGCAAAGTTTGCCATTTTCTCGATTAGCGGATCGTATTTATGCTGGTTCAAAATATGCTAAGCGCGAAGAAAAAACAGGCGCTGCTGGTCTTGGCGGCGGATTATTAGGCGGATTAATTAGCGGCGATAGATAAAAAAATTGAATAGTTTAGTAAAAAAAAATTTTTCAAGACGAACATAAAAAACTTAATTTTTTGTCTTCTGTTAAAATGTGTTCTGTTATCCAATATTTCAAAAATGAGATAAAAGTATTGCTTGAAAAATGCCGGTTATTTAAAAAATAATCGTAATATTTTTTTAGTTCTTTAATTAGATATTGATGTTTATTGATATGTTGATCAATCGCTGAATATCCGCAATTTTGCATATATTCTTCTTCGCTTTTAAAGTGATAATGAGTATATTCTAAAAGTCTGTCTAATGTTTTTTTGATTTCATTTTTATCTTTACATAAATCAAATGATTTTATTATTTTATATGTGATTTCAAATAATTTTTTGTGTTGTTCATCTATTTCCTTGATATTAATTGAATATTCTTCAAGCCAGCCAAAATTATTTTTATTTATAATTTCACTATTAAAAATTTTTCTTGAGCGTTTATTGTATATTTCTTCTAACCTCCAATAAATTGAAGGTATATCTTTTATATATTTCTTTGGTAAAAAATATAAACTTACATTAGTCAGGCATTTTTTTTTGAATATATCATAGATATTGTATAGAATAGATGCCTCATTAAAAAAATCATAATTATTTAAAATTTCTACTGTACAGTCATTGATAGATAATTCTATTTTCCCTTTATTTATAATATAGATTCCGTCAATTGTGTTTTCTATAATTGTATTTTTAGGATATTCAATTAATTTCATATTAAAAATTATATGATTTTGCAATTGATATGAAACCATATTGCTAAATAGCCAAGTGTTTTCTAAAAATAATCTACGGTCATTTAATTCTTTAAATTTGTCTATTAGATTATTATTCTTCAAAAATTCATTAAATAGTTTAATTGAAATAATTAAAATATTACAATATGATTTTGTGCGAAATGTGAACATTTCGTATTTATTGAACACGGCAGATTTTAAACCGATCATTGCGCCGGCAGATAATATTCGTTTTATTTTTTTATTTGCATTTATACCTTCAACATTACCTGAAAGTATCAAATATACATATTCGCTTTTTTCAGAATTTTTTATAATTATTTCTTCTGGTCTGAATAATTGTATTTTGTTATTCAATAATATTTCTATTTGATTTTGTGGAATATTCGGAAAATATGATTTTAGCGAATAATAAGCGTTTTTTAAAATATAGTCGCGATATGCAGGTATTAATATATCTGTCATTCCGAACACAGCGCCTGAACCAATTTCTTTTTGTTCGTCTGTCAGCGGCAAAGCAGTATGCGATAAAATGATTTTTGTGGATTTATCGTCTTTGAAATTCAGCGCATTTCCGTGTATTAACCCGCCGCCTATATCTATTTTTTTTAAATCTAATTTTTGTAAATATTCTTGTTTTGTTGAGTTGTATAAATCTTCTGAAATACCGATATCTACGCTGCTTGGCGTTATCCAATTTTTTAGAATGTCTAAATCTATGATATCAGCAAAATGTCCATAATATTTGTATCCGTTTTCAGATAAAGTGCGAAATACAAATATTGTAGTCTCTACTGGATGCGGAGAAAATATTGGTCTCGCTTCTAACCCGTCTATTGAGTTCCATTTATTTTCTTTTAATTCGATGAACTCAAAAAAATCGTCAAATAAATCATCTGTTTTATTGAATAATGCTTGTAATTTTTTTGCAACTGACGATTTGACTAATTTTGTGGCATAGTATTTTATTTTGTGGTCAGTCTGCATTAAAAACGGCAGTCCGCAAAAATGGTCATCGTGCGAATGCGTGTGAAATATCCCGGTGATTTCATTTATACCTATACCGAGCGCATTCAAAAAATACGAAATATTAGGACCTGCGTCGATTAAATATATTTTTCCCTGAAATATTATTATGCTTGACATAGTCGGGCGATTAGTATCCCAGCCGTCGCCGTCGCCTGAATGCAATATACTGAAATATTCGCGAGTGATAGTGTAATAGCCGAGAGGATAAGCGCTTTCATAATTTTCTGTTTCGCAGAGATTCAAATCAACTTCGATTTTTTCACTTTCATATTCTATTTCAAATATATTTATTTTTTTGCGTTTGATATAAACATTATTCATTATTTCAATTTTATCATCTTCGATTATTCTGATGTCTAATAATTCTTCGGTTTGTTTGATTTTACCAAACGCAAATTTTAATTTCATACGCATTAATTCTTTTGCAGTATTTGCATCAACGCCTGCTGAAATAAGTTCCTGTTCTGATATTAATCCGTAATTTCCGCGGTAGATATATTCTAACTGTGATTTGACTTGCTGATATGAACCAATAATCAATGGTCGAGTGCCAGTATTATTCGGGTGTTTAGGTAGAATCATTCCTTGTCTATAAAGCATTTGTAAAACGGGAAATTCCGCTAAATTTGAAAATTCGCCGTTTTGTATTAAAATGTCTGATAATAAAATTACATTCGGTCCGCTTTCGTAGATTATTCCATTTTTTTCTTGCGAATTGATTAATCCGCGTTTCATCAAATGCTTGATGCTGTCAGCAGGGCAGCCGCATAAAATGCGAACATTTGCTTCTTTGATTTCTATCCAATATATCCCAGTAGCAACTTTGACTTTATTGATTTTATTCATAAAAAATTATTTAATAAATTTTTTGAAATTTTAAAAATATTTTTTATTTTTAAATGATTTTAAAATATATTTTCATATAATACAAGAAAAAAATTATTGATAAAAAAAAATAATTATTTATAATTGCAAAATTATGAATTTTTTACCGAAGTATTTTAGCGAGATATCGTCTGGAAGATTAGTGAAATATTTATTTTATCGCTGTATAATGGTATTTTATAAAATTCTTTTTATTTCGCCATTGCAAATAATATTTCTCAAATTATTCGGCGCAGAGATAGGAAAAAATACTATTATCGAAGAAAATTGCAAATTTATAAATTTATATGTTAATGGTTTTAAGAATTTAAAAATAGGAAACAATGTTTATATAGGACCGAATTGTATATTTGATTTAGCCAATGAAATTATAATTGAAGATAATGTCACGCTGTCGGCAAATATATTTTTAAATACGCATCTTAATGTCGGATATTCTGACCATCCTTTAATGAAAATTTATCCGCGCCGCGATGGAAAGGTAATTACAAAATCTGGCAGTTTTATAGGTATTAACTCTACGATTTTAAATAATTCTGTTATTGCTGAAAATAATATGATTGCTGCTTGTTCGCTTATTAATTTTAAAACTGAAAAAAATAGTATGTATGCTGGAATACCCGCAAAAAAAATAAAAACAATAGAATTATGAATTTTTCAAAATCCAAACAAATTATTAATTACTTAATAATTTTTTTTCTTCGTAAAAAAATAACAATAAAAAAAATTTTTAATTTATTTTTTAATTTTTTTTATGGGCTGACAATTTCAAATAAAGCGGCGAAATATCCGTCTATTCTTGTTATTGAACCCACAGATTTATGTAATTTACGCTGTCGAGATTGCGGTTATAATTTAGCAGTAGAAAAGAAGCGGACTATTCTTAAATTTGGAGATTACAAAAAAATAATTGATGAAACAAAAGATTACATATTTTGTGTATTATTATATTTTGCAGGCGAGCCATTTCTTAATTCTGAAATTATAGAAATGATTGATTATGCAGAAAAAAATAATATTGCTGTTATAACGAGCACGAATGGCAATTTTAATTTTTCTGACGAACAATTTGAAAACTTAATAAATTCTAAATGCTCATCGATTATTTTTTCAGTATCTGGCGCAACGCAGAAAATCTATGAAAAATATCATATCAGTGGCAATTTAGAAAAGGTAAATAACAATATAAAAAAAATTATCAAGTATAAAAAGAAGCATAACTCTAAATTTCCTTTAATAACAATAAGATATTTAATAACTAATGATAATTTAGAAGAATTGGAAAGTGCTCGTCAGTTTTATAATAATTTAGGAATAGATTATTTTCAGCCGCGTTATGCATATTCGCAAAGCGCTGTTAATAATTTCATTGAACAGAAATACGGAAATAATAATACATTAATGCAAAATAGTAAAATGCCGAAGAAATACAAAAATTTTTGTTTTTGGCTGTGGTTTATTTTGATAATTAAAGCAAATAAAACAATATTGCCGTGCTGCTATGAGTTTTTTAAAATACCAGTATTAGGCGATTATAATAATCAAAATAATATTGCTGATATATGGAATTCAGAAAAATATAGAAATTTTCGTGAAAGTGTGTTAAAATACCGCGAAATTATGAATTGTTGTAAAAATTGCGATAGTTCATTTGGTTTTCAAGATAATGTTTTATTGAAAAAATAAATTAATAAAAATTAAATTATGTTCGTATGTGCGAATGTGCGCACATTCGCACATAGAGTTATAAACAAAAATATGACAAATAAAATTAGTCTGATATTAACAACATACAATGACGCAAAAATATTAAGCGATTCATTAATAGAAATAACAAAATTTTTTGAGTTCATAAAAATAGAATATGAGTTATTGATTATTGACGATGGCAGTAATCAAGAAAATAAAAGTATCCTAAAAATTCTCGAAAAAAAATATCCAACCGCTGTATTCTTTTATTTTGAAAATAACCAAGGTCGCGGCGCAGCAGTTAAAAAAGGTATAGAATTAGCAGCCAACGAAATCACTGGTTTTATCGATAATGATTTAGAAATACCTATACATTATATTTTGCCAATGTTTATTGAAATTAATAATAGTTGTGATTTTGTTATTGCTCGCAGAATTTATAAAATGGAACTGAAAAATTTTGTAAGATATTTTTTTACTTCTGGGTATCATTTTCTCGCTAATTTTTTATTAAAATTACCGAATTATGATACAGAAAGCGGCTGCAAACTTTTTAAACGCTCGCTGATTTTGCCGCTACTGAAATATACGCCGAATAATCGCTGGTTTTGGGATACAGAAATTGTATATACAGCGCATATACATAAATTGAAAATAAAAGAAGTAGTAATAGCATTAAATAAAAAATATTATATATTTACGACAGTTAGATTTTTTAGCGATATTATTGAATATTCAAAAAATCTTATAAAATTATGGCTCACGACAAAAAAATAGTTTTTTATCTATTTGCTTTTTTCTTTTTGTTGTTTACTTTAATAATGCCCGGAAAAATTAATCATAAAGACGGATTGGGCTTGTATTTTATCACGCAATCATTAGTAGAAAAACAGGCGTTTGATATTCCAGCTCTGCCTTTTGCGTCAAAACAGGGATTAGACGGCAAATATTATTCGCCGTTTTCTATTGGTATGCCTATTGCCGCGATACCATTTTATTTAATAGGTAAATTATTTTCTAATTTTACAAATAATCAGTTTTACAAAGAATTGATTATTAAATGGTCTTATACTTTTTTTAATGTGGTTTGTGTTTCTATAATGCTCGTTTTTTTTTATAAATTACATTATTTGCTTTTTAATAACTCTCGCTGCTCTTTAATTTCAACTTTATTATTAGCGACCGCTACAATGTTTTTACATTATTCTCAAACTTTATTTACAGAGCCATTTCAAGCATTGTTATTGATTTTGACTTTTTATTTTTATTTGTGTTATCAAAACACAAATAAAAATAGCAATTTACATTTATCAGCATTTTTTTTGGGATATAATCTATTTTCTAAAACACTCGGATTTATTTATTATATTCCGTTTTTTTTATTTTTTATTTTTGAATACTGTAAATCCAAACAACTAAAAGAATATTTGAAAATTTTTAAAGTTTTTATTTTATATTTTTTTATTTTTTGTGTATTATTGATGATTTATAATTATTATCGTTTTGGTAATATACTGGATTTTGGCGCGGCAGATAATAGATTTTTAACTGAATTGCATAATCCGTTTATTGCTATTATGGGTTTTTTGTTTGAAAAAAGCAAAGGAATATTTATTACTAATCCGATATTTTTATTGATATTCTTTTCACTATTAAAATCAATAAAAAACAAAAAATATATAATTTTGTCATTTTTAATTTTTCTGACTGCATTATTAATTCATTCTTTTTTTATTTATTGGCCCGGTGCATTTTGCTGGGGACCGCGATATTTACTGCCCGCCTTTCCGTTTTTGTTTTTAGTTATTGATTTTGAATATATTTTTCAGAATAAATATCTAAAAATTTTGGCAATCGTAATAATTGCAATATCAATATTTATACAGATTTTGGCTGCATCTATTAATTCAAATTCATTTTTAGCTTTTTGTTTTAATAATAATTTGATTTATGAAAATACTCACGATTTGCCGAAAATATCTGCAATTAAAGGACAGGTATTGCTATTATATCAAAATTATTTGGATTTTACCAATCAGCGGCCAATATATATAAATCGCATATCATTTAAAGGCGTAGGCGAAGCGCAAATCTGGCTCTTTCATATTTTCCGATTTTTTAGAAATAATAGTTTAATATTTATTATTTCACTGGCGATTTATACTGCCATTATTTTGATTATAATATATATCTTAAAAAAAACTATTGCTTTTTTGCAATGATAATGTAATGAGAAGTTAGTATATATTTTAAAACTGGCAGTTTTTCAATTATACTTTCTAATAATTTAAAAATAATATATAATTTTTTTGAAACTTTTGGCATCATAAAACCATAAAAATAAATTTTTTCAATCACATAGCCATTGTTTTTTAAAGTATTTAATAGATAAAATGGCGTGATATTAACCATATTTTTTTCTTTTATTATGAAATGTATCAATCGCGAGATAATATTTAATCTATTTGATTCTTTTATTATAATTCTCTTGCTGTTGGATAAATTAGTGGAAATATTATTTAGCAATTTTTCAAAGTTGTTTTTATCAATGTAATTAAAATGATGAATAAATAAAAACATTAATAAATTATCTATTTTTTTAATGGCAGATTAATTGCATTCGATTGAATAGCAATAATATTTTTTTCTTTCATTTTTTTACACATTTTAAACGATATATCAATACCGATTAATTTATTAGAAACTGTTTTTAAATTGCATAGATTTTCTCCTGTGCCTGCGCCTATCTCGATTATTTGTTGATAATTATTTAAAAAGTTTTTCAAAATATTTTTTTCTTTATTTAGATAATGTTGAGTAGTGATTTTTCCATAAAAATTATCGTAGTTATTAGAAAAATCATCATAAAAAGTTTGTATTTCTTTTTCTTTATTCATAGTGTGTTAATTATATTTTGGGTATTTAAAAAATCAATAAAATAAAAAAGGTTTGAATTTAAAATTAGTTTTAATATAATAATTGCTTGATGAAAAAAATATATTTTGTGTTTTTTGTTATTGTTATTTTATTATTTTTTTGGTCTGCGATATTTTTAGGAGAGCGGATATTTTATTATGATATGGCGCTCGTGCTGCATACTTATCTTGATTTTTGCGGCAAACAGATAAGAAATTTATTATTACCGGCTTGGAATCCTTTTCAATTTTGCGGAATGCCGCAAATTGCATTTCAATCTGCGGTATTTTATCCGCCGATGTTATTAGGTCATTTATTTTTTGACGCTGCTGATTTATATACCTATATTGTTATTTTTTCGTTTTTTTTGAATTTGGTTTTTACTTTTCTTTTTATCAAACAACTTAATGTTTCAGATTTTGCCGCGATATTTGGCGCTGTTGCTTATACATTTAGCGGATTTATGACAGCGCATCATTTTAATTTTGCGATTATCGCATCGCGCGCTTGGACGCCTTTTATATTATATTGTTATTTGAAATTTTTTAATACTAATTTTAATTTTAAATTTATTATATTCGCTGGTTTTGCTGTGGCTTTGCAATTATTAGCAGGTCATCCGCAGCCGATATTCACAACATTTATTTTTTTATCTGTATTTTCAGCGTTGCGAATTATTTGCGAAGCTTCTAAAAAAACTAATCTTAAAAATTCAATTAAATTTTTAGCGATTGTCTATATATTAGGCGCAGGATTATCCGCTTTTCAATTATTAGAAACTTTGAAATACTCTGCTGTTACTTCGCGCGCAGCAGAAACTTCATCTTCCGAAAAATATAGTTATATGGTTATGCGGTCAATGCCTCTGTATAATATTTTAAATTTAGTTTATCCTGATTTTGCCGGCAATATAATGGATAATTCATATTTCGGCGAAGAAGGTATTGACGAATTTACAATTTATTGCGGAATTATCACGATTTTTTTGGCGTTAATATCAATAAAATTTTTATTTAGACAAAATAATTATGTTAAAATTTTTACTATTACAACTCTAATTTTCTTGATACTCGGATTAGGCGGAAATACGCCATTATTCAGAATTTTGTATTATGTTCCGGGTTTTAAAACTTTCAGAGCGCCTTCAAGATTTCTACTGTTTTTTATTTTGTCATTAAGCGTATTAGCGGCTTTTGGCATTGACGAACTTTTAAAATTCAAATCGCAAAATCAAAAGATAAAATTTAAAATTCTAAAATTTTTAAATATTGCTCTGATAATTGTATTTTTATTGCATACCGCGCTATTTAATGTTTTTAAAACTCAAATATTTTCGATAGTTGATAATTTTGTGAAAACTAATATTAATAATACTTCGCCGCAGAAATCTTTATTATTCGCTAAATTTATCAAAGCGCCGCAGCGAGTAGATAGCGAATTTTATTCTAATAAACTGCAGCGTCTTGTAAATACCTATCAAAAAACGAGCATTCATTTTTTGATATTTTCGGTTTTGATTTATATTTTGATTTTTCAAAATTCGATTATTAAAACTAATAAAATATTATTAGCCGCGTTGCTTGTTGTGCTATTGCTTTATGAATTGCTGTATTTTGCGCGGCGCAATATGCCGATGATTGAAAAAAATTTTTTTAATAAAATACCAGAAACTGCGCAATATTTGAAAACTGTTGATAATCCTGAATTTTTTCGGGTATATACTTGGAATCGCGGAAGAATGTATTATGATTTAAAAAACGCTCAGGGCTTGAATTATGATAAAACGCCGTATTTTACGCTGTCTGAATATATGTCGGAAGGGCGGTCGTCATTATATAATATTCGCGGCTTATGGGGATATGATGCTCTGATTTATAAAAGATTAGTTGATTACCGCAATGCTATTCATAAAGGCGCATATAATCTTTTGAAAATTGCAAGCGTAAAATATTTAATAACTGATGCTGAAATAAATAATCTAAATGATAAATCTGCGGCGCCAATAATTTTGAATAATAAAGTTTATATTTATAAAATTTCAGATGCGCTGCCTTTGATACATTTTGTTAGTAATATTCAATATGCAGATGAAAATAATATTCTTGAAATTTTAAGTTCCGATAATTTTGATTGTCATAAAACGGTGGTATTAGAAGAAAAAATTGATATTTCAGAATTTGCTGAAACCGCGGAAAATATTAGTTTTAAGATAATAACCAATAATTATAATAAACTAAAATTAGAAGTGCATAATCCGTATAATAAACCAGCGCTAATGATTTATAATGATTCTTATTACGATGAATGGCGCGCATTAAATAATAATCAGCCGGCAAAAATATATCGCGCTAATTATTTATTTAAAGCCCTAATTATCAATCCGGGCATTAATAAAATAGAACTTTATTATTCATTCAGCGCATTAAAAAAAGGCACGGCTATTTCAATTGTATTTTTGATAATTGTTTTTTTAATTATTATTTTTAGAAAATTTAATACAGAGAAATATAATAAAATACAATAAAATCGCAGAGTATAATCTTATTGAAACAAATATATTTAGGATTCCGCGTAATAGTAATTTATTGTCATATCCTATTTTTACAGACATTAACGCATAAGCGCAGCAGAAAATAATAAGAGCATATTTATTAATATAATTTTCGTCTAAAAATTTAAAAACAATAATAAAAGCAAAAATCGTTAATGAATAATGATGCTCCCACGAAACATTAGAACACAGTAGTGTCAAGATTAGCAGCGCCGCTAAAATTAGCGAATCATTTTTCGTGCGGTGCTTCCATATAAAAATCAAAGAGAATATAAATATTGAATAAGTTGTCAGCGTTGTCAAAATATTAAAAATATTCGGAGCATAGACAAGCGGCGTAGAATAGCCATGCCCGTGTTTGAATAATCGCCAATATAAATTATGAAACGATTGATTATACGGATTGTCAAACATTCCGCGATGCATAAGAGCAGGCAGTAAATCAGTATAGTATCCGATTACAATTTGTTTGCCGAATACGAATATAGATATAATATTAAAAAGCGCGATAAAAACAATAAACCATAAGGCAATTTTAATTTTTTTTTTAATCAAAAAGAACAATATAAAAATTGCCGGAGATAATTTTATTACAGCGGCGACAGCAAAACTCAAAGCGGATAAGAGCGAATGGTTTTTGCGATACAAAAAAAAACCGCTGACAATCAAAAATAAAATGAAAATATTTATTTGTCCCCATTTAAGAGTTTCGAGAGTGGGATTATATAACAGCGCTAATGAAAAATACAACGGCATATCGCAATTATCTATGTTTAAGGTTTTTAAAAGCAATAATATGGATAATAAATAAAAAAATATATTAAAAACCAGCCAAATAATTTTTGAAGTCTGATAATCGAAAAATATTATTGGTTTGAGCATAAGCGCGAAAATCGGCGGATAATTAAAAACATCAGTATGAATTTTAGTATTATAAATATCCAAATCAAAATTAGAAATTTTAAGAGCAGTATGATAATATACCCCAAAGTCATCGTTGTTGTTTAATGCGGGATAGATTATTCCGCGATAACAAAAATATAATATTGCAAAAGAAAAAAATGCGTAAATAAAAATTTTATTTTTCATATATTTTTATGTTTTTAATTTTTTCTGTTTTGCCGCTGGAAATAAGACATTATTAAGTATTAAGCGATAGCCCGGCGAATTTTTGTAAAGATTAAGATTAGTATGTTCCGCCCCGATTTGATGAGCGTAATCTTCCGGATCGTGTCCGCCTAAATAAGTAAGCGTGCCTTTGCCATATTTGCGGTGCAGATATTTTACAGAGTTTTGACCGCCTGTATTAGTCGCTAAAATAATACATTCTTTTTTTATTTTATCTTTTGCAAATGACGTAGTAAGTCCTAAAAAGCCCTTGATGATTGTTTGATGATTTTGAGTGAGCATTGTCGGTACTTGATCAAATTTCGCTGAAAATTCAAATAATTCAAATGGATTATCTTCTATTCTTTGAGGAGTATTGACTTTATTAAAATCAATATCTGATTTTGGATTGTAATAAGGGTCGTTGAAAACTATAAAATTTTCAAATGCTAATGTTTTGGAATAATCAATAAAATTCATAAAATTTTTTGTGACTGGCGTGCCGTCAATTTCTTGCGCAATAAAATCAATACCTTCTAATGATAAAGCAATATCCAACGCTTCTGGCGCTGAACACATAGCGAATAAAAATCCGCCGTTTTGAACATAGTTTTTTATAGATTTCGCAACAGCGCATTTTTGTTCGCGCACGCTATTAAAACCAAGAGAAGCGGCAAATTTTGTATATTCTGCAACTTTATTAATATACCACGGAGCATTAGCAAATGACCGAAAAAATTTATCATATTGTCCAGTAAAATCTTCGTGATGTAAATGCAGCCAGTCATAATCTTTTAGAGCGTCTTTTAAAATTTTATCATCCCAGATCTTATCGTATGGTATTTCTGCATAAGTTAAAGCGAGTGTTACAGCGTCGTCCCAGGGATTATTGGTAGGCGGTACATATACTGCAATTTTCGGCTGCTTTTCTAATTCTACTTTATCCATATTTTCTTGCTGAATAAGTAATTCTATTTCGTTTAGTTGACGATCATTGATTATTTCTGTTGCTACGCCCATAAGCCGACTTTTTTTTATAACTTCGTCTGAATAAGGAATTAAAAATGATCCGCCGCGATAATTCAAAAGCCAATATATTTTGTTGCCTGTCGGATTATTGCCGATTGCCCAGTAAGCAAGACCATATGCTTTGAGATGGTCTGTTTGTTTTTTATCCATCGGCACAAGGATATTATTATTCGCCGATAATTTAAAGATTAAAAATAAAATTAAAATAAAAGAAACGCTTATTTTCTTCATATTTTTTTGAATTATAATCTTGCTAAATAAAAAGTCAATAAATTTACATAAAATTGCAATTTATTATAGAAAATTATATAGACAAGACGCTGTTGAATAAAAGAATTGATAAATGACGGCGCGCAAATAGGTTTATTTTCGCGGCCGCGCAAGATTTTATAAGACACACACATTGAATTTATCGACATAGCGTTATTTTTTGATATAGAAGACTCTGATAAAAATCAAAAATTATTTGAAGAATTAGCGGATAGTTAAGGAGCCGAAGTTTAAAGAACATCAGTTACCGGCGCCGCTCATACTCTAAATAAAATAATAAAATTTCAATACAACCTTGAATTCATTACTAACATACTGACTTCCGCGATCAGAATGAAAAACCACACCGCTGCCAGGATT
>JAKPEO010000086.1 GCA_029551925.1 bacterium | reverse complement strand
ATTTTTTTGGATAAAATTTGATTGGTTCAGTTATACGAATAATATCTTCGTCTTTAATATTAGATAGATCATTATCTAAATAAAATTTCAGATAATCAAGATATTCTGGCATAATCTCATAAATTAAAGTATGTCCGTATTTATCCGTTATATTGTTGTATCCGTATTTGTTGTATAATTCTCTGCATTTATTGAGATATTCAAGCGCTTCGTTTTTTTTGTTTAAAATTGTTAGCAGTTTTAATTTAAAAAATTGAAATCTTAAATCTGTCACTTTATATGATGGAGCTAATTGATTAAACGCAATATCATACGCTTTTTGATAATCAGCTTGATTATAATATTTTTCTGCTAATATTTCATTTTTTAAATTATCGGCAGATTTAATTTTTACTTTTGTAATATTAGTAGAATAATTATTTGTTATTTCGCTGAATATCCGAGAAAATTCTAAATTATTATCGTTAATATTATATACAAAATCTAAATTATAATCATCGTTTTGCAATTCGCGCGGTATCCGCAATTTTATATTGAATGTTTTAATTTCATTATTCAAAAATTTTGTTAAATCAATATACAGAGACTCTGAAATTTTGAATGATTGATTGGCATTAGTCAATTGAATATACCCCTGAAATTTTAGCGGTATTTTTTGAGCTGTGCCGAAATAGAGAATTAATGAATATTCATTATCAGCAAAAAAATCAGTAGTAGCCAAATCATATCCGACCGCACCAAATGAATTGAATTTAATGTCATTGACAATTTTACTCGGTTTAGGATTTTGAACAGG
Organism: bacterium; assembly: GCA_029551925.1. Lineage (GTDB taxonomy): Bacteria > JAGOBX01 > JAGOBX01 > JAGOBX01 > JAGOBX01 > JAKPEO01. Next base: position 69,196 of record JAKPEO010000086.1, on the reverse strand, counting down.
TCTGACATTATTTGTAATTTCAAGTAATTCGTCAATTATAAATTTCGATGTTAATTGATTTTTTAAAACAGCGATATCATTATCAATATTGTTTATCAATCCGCAAAATAATTTTAGTTTAAAATATAGAAATTTTGCGTATTCTGAAATATCTGCTGCGGCAAATATTCTATTATCAATGCGATTGATAATTTCAGTCCATTTGACCGGAGATATTGTGTTATTTTTTAAATCTAATAATTTAGCGAGATACAGATAATACAATGCATAATTAAAATTATTAGTTTTGAAATATGCAAACGCAAGATTAAAATAGTTTACCGCGGTTTGATTAGATTTTAATATTGAATTTTTATAGTATTTAATCGCTTGCTGATTATTTTGCATTAATGTTGCAATTTTGCCTAATAAAAAATCAGCATACGCTTGATTTTCGAGTTTTTCATAATTATCAATTAATATTTTTTCAGCGGTTTTATAATCAGCGCCGCGCATATATTTTGAAAATTCGAGTAAGATAGCGGCATCTTGCGATTTGCTGACTTTCGCTTCTTTTTTTAGAAAATAGCGCGCGGCATTAAAGTCATCTGCACGGTTATATACATCAGCAATTATATTATTAATATCTTTGAAATACGGCGAAAAATATAAAAGATTGGTAATCGTCTGATTAAATACCGGAATATTCTGCTGTTGCGCTGATATGCGGCTTTTAAGATAAAGTATGATTTCGTTGTGTTTGTCATTTTCAAGAGATTTATCTATTAACGACAAAATATTAGTATAGTCATTTTGAGTATAAGGCAATTCTATTAATGCGTAATTGCCGTAAACATTAGAAAATAGCGGTTTGAAATAAAACAAGATATTAAGCAGTGAGATAAAAGTTATGATTATTAAAATTATTTTTTTTGTAAATTGATTTTTGTATTTGTTTTGGCGGCTTTGTATTTGCTGATGTTCTGTGATTTTATAATGAATATATTCTAATATTGCCAAATAACATATTAGTGGAGTGATAGAAGATATATATCGTATTTTAGATTCAAAAAATGCGTGGATTAAAATTCCGATAAACGCAGAAATTATTGCAATTATCAAAACAGCATAAAATTCCGATTTATCCGCTAAATTTTTTAATAATTTTACTGATATAAAGAATATGTATATAATCAATATAAAAATCAGCGCCAGCCCGAGTATACCGGTTTCAGCAAGAATTTCCAAATATTCGCTGTGCGCTGATTCTACAATATATTCAGGTTTTGGAAAAATTTTTTTCCAATTGAGCGTTATTTCACTCGGAAATATAGAAACAAATGTGCCGATACCATTTCCTAATATCGGTTGATTTCTAACAGTATTTAATACTACTTGCCACAAATCGAATCTGATTTTTATATCTGATTGAGATGTGTTAGTAATATTAACAAAGCGTTGCCAACTTGATATTATCGGTTTTTTTAATGTCTGCGAATTGAAAATAATAATTATTAAAATTATCATCACAGCGCAAAGATAAATAATTCCGATTTTACTGATTATTTTGCGTTTTAGATAAAATTTTAGTAATAAATAGAATAGCATTATTTCAGCGGCAAATGCGAGATAAGCGCAGCGGTTATAGGTAAGAGATAGTGAAATTGTAATAATCGCAATAAATAAAATGTTGATAAACGGCAGTAGATAATTTGTTATGAATTGTTTGATTGTCTGAATTTGTAATAATCTATGAATTATAAAAATGATTAATAGCGAAATAATAAAAATTGCCGAGAGCAGATATTCGACATTAATTTTTGTTAGGTCTGTATCGTGATAAAAAAAATCTATTTTAAAATAACTTGCGCAAAACAAAAGAAATAGCGAGATATTAGCGAGTATATATATATTATTTTCAAAGCGCAAATGATTAAGCGCTAAAATTATTGGGAATACCGCAATTATATATACTCCAAAAAAATTCGGATTGCCAAATGACGATATTACTCGCAAAATATCAGGGCTTTCAAATAATTCATATACTCTGCCCCATTTATAAAAATCAAATCCGAAAAATTGCAATAATCCGAACAGGCATACAGCTGTACATATTAATGAGATAAAGGTTAATAGAATTTTTATTTTTAGTTCGCTATTTATTTGCAGCGAAAAATTAAAATATATTAGCGCAAATGTGATAAATATGAATAAATATCTTAAAGACAGCGGCTTCGCAACAGACCAGAAAAAAGTCGCTGAAAAATATAATATTATCCCAAAAATCAGTGGAGCGAATACATTTTGTTTTTTTAGTTTATCGTTCAGCATAATTTGTATAAGCGATAGAATAGTGAGAATGGCATTTAATATTCCAGCATAGTATAATTTTATTTCAATTGCTGGATTGGTATGCTGCGATATAAAAATTGCAGAGCCGCTAACAATAGCCAAAACTAATATAAAATTTATATTTTCAATAATTTTATAGTATTTCATTTTTTTGTCAGGGTTTCAAATAAATATAAAAATTCAGAGACATTATGCAATAAAACAAATGATTCTGCAAAGCCGTTTTGATTTTTTAAATATGCTGTGCGATAAGAATTCAAGCCGCGTATAATATACTCATAATCTTTATTGATTAATTGCGATTTATAAATTTTCAATAATTTTATTTTTTCTTGCATAACATCACTAATATCAATAATAACATTCGGCTGATGCGCAGTCCAAATTTCATACATTAAAATTTTGTAATTATTCGCTATATAATTTTTCAAAATAAAATATAAATCGTTTACAATTTCTTGGTGGTCACTATGATTGTCTATTATATTAGGAATAACGATAGTATCTATAATGTTATTTTTTAAAAAATCTTTTAGTTCATTGCGAAAATAATTATTTGCAAATTGCGGAGTAATATTTAATTTTGCGCAGACTTCAAGCGCTTCGCATTTTCTAATTTCATCATTAGTCTTATTGTAAAATAAACGGATATTTTTTTTGCTGGTTAATAGTTTTAGGATTAATCCGCCGCACCCGATAATTTCGTCGTCAGGATGAGGTGCAATTATTAAAAAATTATTGCCTGGCGGCAGCGCAATTTCTACTGGATTAGCTGAAATATTAGTTGCCGCAGATTTCAATATTTTTAATTTATTAATTAGTTTGAATAATCTAACCCAATATTTTACCATTTTATTTCATATAAAAATAATTTTGCTTTGATTTTATGTATATAATAATTTTCGAGATATTGCAAGTTAAAATCATTGAATGTATTTTCAATACTTTCGCTTTGTAATAATAAATGAGTAACATTATTTGCTTTGAGATAATCAGTATTCATATTATAAGAAGGCAGTGTTTTTATTTTAGTATTAAGTCCTATTTGCGGAGCAAACCAGCCGGCGAGCGTGTGATTGCTTTTTAATTTCGTTTGTATATCCGTCGATATATTTTTTAAGTCAAAAGTAATATTTTTGTAATGATAGAGATATAATTGCGCCGCTGATTCTAAAACGAACAAAACTATAAAAGTATAAAACATAAATTTTTTGAAAACTGAATTATTCAATAGTTTGGCATATATCGTAAATAACAGCGTAAAAATACAGAATATTATAATCGTATAATTTATCAGATTAGAAAAATGAATATGTTGATTTTTAAAACTTCTGAAATATACCCAACTGATATTGTATGAACTAAAAAAAATAAACGGCGCAATTAAAATTAAATTAATAATACTGATTGATTTTGAGTAATATTCAGAAATCTCATTAAAATTTGCGAAAAATTTAGCTGAAAATATTATGAACGGTGGCAAAAAATACAAATAATATCTTAATGGATTATATCTAAAAAAAATGAATTGTAAAAAAATAGTTAATATCCACAAACAAGCAAAAAAATCAGTATTTCCGCATTTTTTTTTTAAAATTAGATAAATAACATATAAAAATGCGGTTAATGAAATAATCGGGAATCTTGCGAAAAAATTAGTATTCAATCCATTAAAAATTTGCAGGTAAAAATTTGAAAAATTGTTAGCACTCTTATTAAAAATCGTATAATTTAAAATTGCATTGTTATAATTAGCGATAGCAAATGAATAATAATAGTAAATTATTATAAAAGCGCATAATAAAAAAATCAGATACGAAAAGAATTTTTTTAATGGCAATTGTTTTTTTAATATTAGATACAGCCAGTAAAAAACGCATATTCCTAAAAAAAATGCGGATGTAGATTTTGTGAAAATTGCGAGTATTGCAAAAAACAAAGCAAATATAGTATTCATTATACCGCCGCGCGTTATAAATAATAGCGCTGCGGCAAGAAAAAAAACAGAGAAATTTTCTAAATATGCAATACGATTAGTTGTAATCGCTAAAAAATTTACAGAATATAGGAATGCAATAAATATTCGATAATAGATATTTTTTTTAAGCAGCATTAGTATAATCATTGTACCAAAAGAGATAATAACAGCGAATAAATTTATTGAGGCAAAAGATACGGAAGTTAATTTAAACCAAATAAGCATTAAATAATGATAAGTCGGAAACAGTAATCTATTATCCCAATCGCCTATTATTGGATTATTGAATAATATGCTATTTCTGGCATTAGCCGCATAATAGCCAATATCAGTAAATGCTCCAAAACTCCAAGAAATATAACTCGGATCAGCATCTAAATAAACTAATCGAAGAATAAAAAAAATAATGAAAATCAAAAAGATGATAAAATAGAGAAGAATATTTTTTATGAACGAGTATTGATTATCAGACATTTTTTTATTTATCTGATTTGCGTATTTGCGCAATTGCGCAAATACGCAAATCATAAAATAATCCAACTATTTATGCGCGCCTGTGCCGCGTATTTCTTTTGCAGTCTTTCTATATTCTATTAATAATTCAGACAGCAATTGTACATCTTGCTTGATTTTTTCAGCGTTTAAAGTTTTGAACTTGTAATTTTCTTTTAATATTTTGCCATTACTAATGACAGTTGCCACTTCGCTTCCGTCCGCAGCCCAAATGATATTATCTATTACATTATCTATTCGCGTTGGCGTTAAATTCGGTCTGCTTAAATCTAATAATATTACATCTGCGTCTTTGCCTTCTTCAAGTGAGCCGCAATTCATTCTTAACATCTGCGACGGTTCAATTGTTATCATTTCCAATACCTGCTGCGCCGGCAGTAACGTAGCATCTTGATGAAGCGCTTTTTGATATTGTGACGCTAAACGCGCTGCTGATATTATTGATTGATTATCAGCGCTGCCAGACCCGTCTGTTGAAATAGCGATTTTTATGCCTTTTTCGAGCATTTTGATGATTGGCGGCATACCGGAACCCAATATAGTATTAGCTAATGGATTATGCACTACTTTTGTTTTTGTTTTTGCTAATATTTCTAAATCATTGTCCGTGCAATTTACTTGATGAGCGACAATAGTGTTTTCATCTAAAAAATTTATAGAATTAAACATTTCAACAGGCGTCATTTTATTTGTTTGCGTAAACCAACGCGTAGTATTCGGCTCTTCTGAACTATGAATATGTATCAGCGAATTATGCGCATTTGCCCAATCTTTAAGTTTTCGTAATAATGTCGGCGAATTAGAAAAATCTTGATCTGGTCCAGGAATAATAATTGTGCGTTCGGCGTTTCCATATAACTTAATATAATTATCGAGCCGCTCTATCGCTATATCAGCCGGTATGTCTAAAATTCTATTATCGTAATGCTGATCTTGGCTGCCGACAGCTACAATCATTTTTGTGCCGGCTTTAATATTTGCGCGCACGATTTCTTCAACTCTGTATTTGTTATGATTGCAATGATGAACCATTGACGCAGTAATTCCGTAATGAATATCGTCGAGCCGCGCTTTTATGTAGGTTATATAGTTTGGTGAATCTCCGAATTTTTTTTCTAAAAATTTGCGTTTTTCGTTCATAAAACCAGTAAATAAATTCACAGCTTTATCAAGCCACGGAGTAAGCGGCACATCTTTTGCAATACCGATTATTGGCGATTCGTGATCGTGCCCATGCGCTTTGACAAAGCCGGGCAATATTGCGCAATTATGTTTTATTATATCTTTTGTAGTAAAGTTTGATTTTTTTGAGCAGCCGATGATTTCTAATACACCACTGTATTTTTCAATTATAGATTTACCAATAACATCAGTGTATTTTCCGACTTTAAAAATTTTATCATTTTTTATTAGGACATAACCGTCTTCAATAACTTTGTTTCTTCCTAATTTATCGCTTATAGGTATTACAAATCTACCGCGCACTAATTTAAAAGTATCTTTATTTTTTGACATTTTCTTTTTCACCTCTAAAAAAAAATAAAAAGCGAAAATATTTTATATTATATTTTTCAATAGTCAATAAAAAAATAAAAAACATAATTTTTTTATTGACTTTGAATTTGTTTTTTTTATAATATTTTTTCAATTTTTTTTTTAGGGGGTTTTATATGAAAAGATTTATGTTAGTTTTGGCTGTTGCCGCATTAGCATTAGTTGTTATTTTTAGCGGCTGCGCAAAAAAAGAAGAAGCGGCTGCGCCGTCAGAACAAGTCCAAACAATTAAATTAACTTACAGCGTATTTTTTCCACCTACGCATAAGCAAGCTGAATTAGCGCAAGCGTTCGCTGATGAAATTAAACAACGCACAAACGGCAGAGTAGAAATTACATTGTTTCCAGGCGGGACATTGACAAAAGCGCCGCAAGTATTTGAAGGCGTAGAACAAGGTATATCTGATATGGGAATGTCTTGTTTTGCTTATACTCGCGGTAGATTTCCGATAACAGCGGCGCTCGATTTGCCGATGGGGTATAAGAATGGCAAAATAGCGACACAAGCGGCAAATGATTATATTGAAGCTACAAAACCAGATGAATTAATGAGCGTAAAATTATTGTATGTTCATTCTCACGGACCGGGATTATTGCATACTATTAAACCTGTTAAATCATTAAAAGATTTGAAGGGAATGAAGATTCGCGCAACAGGATTAAGCGCAGATATAGTAAAAGCATTAGGCGCAGTGCCAGTAGCGATGCAGCAAGGCGAGACTTATGAAGCATTACAAAAGAAAGTAGTAGAAGGCACATTCGGACCGATTGAAGTATTAAAGGGCTGGAAACAAGCAGAAGTAATAAAATCTACGACAGATTGCAATGCTATCGGCTATACTACTGCAATGTTTGTAATAATGAATAAAGATAAATGGAATTCGCTGCCGCCAGACATTCAAAAAATATTTGAAGAAGTAAGTAAAGAATGGATAGTAAAACACGGCGAAGCGTGGGATGCTATTGATGCAGAAGGTAGAGAATACACATTATCATTGAAAAATCAGATTATTACTCTCGACGCAAAAGAACAGGAAAAATGGGTGAAAAGCGTAAAATCTGTAATTGATGATTATATTAAAAATACTCCGGAAGGCAGTAAATTTATTGCGACCTTACAAGATATTTTGAAAAAATACCCGGAATAATTATTTTGAAAATTAATTTTTTTTAGATTTTAATTATTACCAAATATGCAATTCGGTTATGCAAATAATCGGATTGCATATTTTTTTATAAGTTTATGAAAACAATTAACAAGGCAATTGAAGGGTTATCAACAATATTATATTATATTGCTGGCGCAGCGATTTTTTTTATGATGCTCATAACAGTTGCGGATGTAATAATGCGCAGATTTCGTTATCCATTATTAGGCGCATACGAATTAGTTTCATTTTTTGGGGCAATAAGCATTACATTTGCATTATCATATACTACTTTGCAAAAAGGGCATATTTCAGTTAATTTGCTGACAAGATTATTACCTGATATTTCACAAAAATTAATAGCGATTTTAACTAATATTTTAAGTTTGATTTTTCTATATTATTTAGCAAATCAATTATTTTTGTATGCTGGTAGATTAGCGACAAAAGGAGAAGTATCGCTTACCTTAAAATTACCTTATTATTATTTTATTTATGCGATGAGTATTGGTGTTTATTGTGTGTGTATAGTAGAGATAATAGATAGTTTAAAAAATATTTATGGAATTGTAAAAAAAAATGACGCCTTTTGAAATTGGAATAATCGGTTTTGTAATATTAATAGTCTTGTTATTTTCCAATATTCCTGTTGGGCTGGCAATGGGATTAGTTGGATTTTTGGGCTATGCTGTGATAGTAAATTTTAATGCGGCGTTGAGTATGCTCGCATTAACTACTTGGGATATATATTCATCGTATAGTTTGACAGTAATACCATTATTTGTTTTAATGGGACAGATAGCGTTTTATACAGGCATAAGCAAAGGACTTTTTAAATCAGCATATGTTTGGTTTGGGCATCGCACTGGTGGATTAGCAATGGCTACAGTAGCGGCGTGCGCTGGTTTTTCAGCGATTTGTGGGTCAACTAACGCTGCTGCGGCGACAATGGCTACTGTTACATTACCGGAAATGAAACATTATAAATACAATATAAGATTAGCGGCTGGCACTGTTGCTGCCGCTGGAAGTTTGGGTATCTTAATACCGCCGAGCGTTATATTGATTATTTATGGCATAATGACGCAGCAGTCAATCGGCAAATTATTTGCCGCTGGAATTATTCCAGGAATAATTTTAAGTTTTCTGTTTATTTTAGTTATTTATGTCCGCGTAAAAATCAATCCGTCATTAGCGCCTGCGGCTGAACGGTCAACATTTAAAGAAAAAATAAAATCATTGTCGGAAGTAATAGAAACCTTTGTTATATTCGCTTTGATAATGGGCGGATTATTCGCAGGATTTTTTACGCCGACCGAAGCCGCGGCAGTAGGCGCATTTTTGACTATAATAATTTCAATGTTTAGAAAGCAAGTTAATTTTGAAATTATAAAAAAATCTATTGCTGACACTGCGAAAATAAGTTGTATGATAATGACTATCGTATTAGGCGCTGAAATATTTGGAAAATTTTTAGCGGTTACGCGTTTGCCTTTTGATACTGCTGGCTGGATAGCAACTTTAAATTTGCCGCCAATAGTGATTATGATATTGATAATTATTATTTATATTTTCGGCGGATGTTTTATGGATTCGCTGGCGATGATAATGCTGACAGTGCCAATATTTTTTCCTGTTGTTCAGACTCTTGGTTTTGATCCTATATGGTTTGGAATAATGATTGTGCTGGTCACTGAAATGGGCGTGATTACTCCGCCAGTAGGAATAAATGTATATATAGTGCATGCAGTAGCAAAAGAAATAAAATTAGAAGATATATTCATCGGTGTGCTGCCTATGCTTCTGGCGCTTTTTGTCTGCTGCGTATTATTATTTTTGTTTCCGCAGATTGCTACTTTTTTACCGCAATTAATTGGCTAAAATCAAAATTAAAAATTGTATTTATAAATTATGACAATATCACTTCGTCTAAATCCGATAATATTTTTTTATCGATAAAATTTTTATTTGCCATTTCTTGCATTATTTCTATGACTTTTTTATGTTCTAATGATTTGCGATAAGGCCGTTCTTCTGTTAATGCTTGATATATATCTACGACTGCTATAATTCTTGATTGAAAATCCAATTCATCTGCTGTCAGCCCTTCTGGATAACCCAACCCGTTTAATTTTTCGTGATGATTAGCTGCCCATTTAGCAATATCTTGAAATTCCGGAATTTTTTCGAGCGCTAATTTAGTGTAATAAGTGTGTTGTTTCATTTCTTGAAATTCAAAAAGATTCAATAATCCCGGTTTGTCAAGTATTGCGTTTGGTATATATAATTTTCCTAAATCGTGAAGATTCGCCGCGATTATCATTTTAATTTTGTTTATTTCGGAAAAATTATAAAACTCGCACATTTTCTTGGTTTTTTCGCTGATTCCAAGCGAATGCCTAAAAGTAAATTTAGATTTACTATCTATTATTTTCATAAAAATTTCAGATAATTTTATGATGACAGCCCATTCATATTCGTATGTTATTTCAGGAGCAATTCTATCTAATATATATGAAATATTATTAAAATTCAAATCTGCCCAGATTCGTTCGTTTTTTGCCAAGTCTAAAAACGCATCTGAAATCATCGGATTAAACAAAATATTTTTGTTTTGCTTAACAAAATTTTTTATTTCTGTTCGTTGATTATAAGGAATATTTGTCAAATTAAAAGTTCTGTCAAGAGTATCTGAAAAACTTATAATTTGCGATAATAACGGAATCTCTCCGCCTTTTAATCTAAATGTTCCTGACCCATTGTAGTTTTCGTGATGATACTTTATTATATTTTCGCAATTATTAATAAACGGCATATTTTTTAGATTTCGTTCGCCTTGCAAACAATGCGCGGGCATAAATTCAAAATCTCTATTATTCAAATGCAGAGACTGAAGAGTTACGCCATTATCGTGCAAACCAGCTAATATATATAAATCTTTTAAAAAACTTTCTTCTAATTCTATTTTTTTTCCAATCATTAATGAGATATACGCTACGCGACGCGAATGGTTAAGATTAATTTTAAAATAATCTAATTCTGCAAAATCCAGCGCTAAAAACAATGCTTCAACAAATCTTTTTAAATCGAATCTAATTTTCATTTTAAAAACCTAAAAATAATATTTGTTTTTTATTTAAGGAAGATATATAATCACACATGATTTATTTATTATATTAATAAAAAAATGGAAAAGCAAGAGAAAAAAATAATAATTGATAAAGTCGTAAAATTGCGTGAGCAATTACAATCAGAAATAAAAAAAAATATAGTAGGTCAGCAAAAAACAATTGACGCTATAATTACAGCGTTATTATGTGCAGGTAATTGTTTATTGATAGGCGCCCCGGGATTAGGTAAAACGCTGTTAGTTAAAACCATAGCTGAAGCATTAGCATTAGATTTTAAACGCGTGCAATTTACTCCGGATTTAATGCCTGCTGATATTCTCGGTTCGGAAATTTTACAAATAGATAAGGAAACAGGCGCTCGTTATTTTTCATTTAATAAAGGGCCTATATTCGCTAATATACTTTTAGCTGATGAAATTAATAGGACGCCGCCAAAAACTCAAAGCGCTTTGCTTGAAGCGATGCAGGAATTATCAATTACTATTAATGGCGTAAAATATCAACTTGATAGGCCGTTTTTAGTATTAGCCACGCAAAATCCTATTGAACAGGAAGGGACTTATCCATTACCAGAAGCACAATTAGATAGATTTATGTTTAGTATAAAAATTAATTATCCGTCATTTGACGAAGAACGGTTAATTGTAAAAAACACCACATATAACATTCACACGCAAATTAATAATACGCTGTCAAAAGAAGAAATACTTGAAGCGCAGGAAATAGTGCGAGATATATTGATTTCCGATGAATTAATAGATTATATTTTAAAAGTGGTTCGCTCGACAAGACCGGAAACATCTGAATTTGATATAATTAAGAAAAATGTTAGTTGGGGCGCTGGTCCTCGCGCTTCGCAATATTTAACATTATCAGCCAAAGCTAATGCTTTGTTAAATGGCAGAATGTATTGTGTTAAAGATGATATTCTAAATTATTTAGAAAATATTTTAGCGCATAGAGTTTTATTAAATTTTAATGCATTAGCAGAAAATATTACGGTTTCAGAAATTATTGAATTTTTGAAATCAGAAATTAATTGAATGGAGTAAACAAAATGAATATAGATAGGATTACGCCAGTAAAATGGGAAAATGGTTTAGTAAAATTAATAGACCAGACGAAATTACCGATAGTATATGAAAATATTTATTGTAAAGATTATCAAGCGATAATAGCAGCGATAAAAACAATGCAGGTGCGCGGCGCGCCGGCTATTGGTATTGCCGGAGCAATGGCTGTATCATTAGCCGCGCAAAATATAGCGGCAGAAAATTTCGATGAGTTTTATAATCAATTAAAAATTGCAGCAGATGAAATTAGCGCCGCGCGACCGACAGCAGTAAATTTAAGTTGGGCTGTTAATCGAATGATTAAATTTGCGCAAAATAATAAAAATAAAAGTATTGAACAACTAAAAAAATTATTAATTAAAGAAAGCATTGCTATTTATGAAGAAGATTTAGAAATGTCTAAAAAAATAGGAAAAAACGGCGCAGCGCTGATTAAAGATGGAATGACTATACTGACGCATTGTAATGCCGGCGGCTTGGCTACGAGCGGTTACGGCACTGCGCTTGCTGTTATTTATACTGCTGCAGAACAATCAAAAAAAATTAAAGTCTATGCTGATGAAACACGCCCATTATTACAAGGCTCAAGATTGACCGCTTATGAATTAGTAGAAAATGGCATTGACACTACTTTGATATGCGATAATATGGCTGGCTGGTTGATGAGTCAAGGAAAAATTGATTGTGTGATTGTAGGCGCTGATAGAATCGCGGCAAATGGCGATACCGCAAATAAAATAGGCACATATTCTCTTTCGATACTTGCGAAATATCATAATATTCCGATGTATATTGCTGCGCCGTCGTCAACATTAGATTTGTCTATAAAAAATGGCAGTATGATCCCGATTGAAGAGCGCAGCGTTGATGAAGTTATTAGACCTTTTAATGTGCAAATAGCGCCGCAAAATGTAAAGGTATTTAATCCAGCATTTGATGTGACGCCAGCTGAAAATATCACTGCTATTATAACTGAAAAAAAGGTTTATTTTTATCCATTTGTAGATAAATTGAATAATGATTGAATAATCATTATTCAATTTTGATTATGCGATTGCGCAAATTCGCGATTTTTTTTAAAGGAAAATCAATAAAATGATTAAAGGACTCGGCATTGATATTGTTAAGATTCAACGATTGATTGACGGTTATGAAAATTTCGGCGAGAAATTTTTAAATAAAATTTTTACAGAACAAGAAATAGAATATTGTAATAAACATATAAATAATTTTGAACATTTTGCCGGAAAATTTGCGGTAAAAGAAGCGTTTATGAAAGCAATTGGTTCTGGTATTCGACAAGGCGTATGGTTTAAAGATATAGAAATATTAAATTCCTATACGCAAAAACCGTATGTCAATCTTTACAATAAAGCCAAATTATCTTTTGATGAATTGCAGTGCAATAATATTTATATTTCAATTACGCATACGGACGATATTGCCGCGGCAGTTGTGGTTTTAGAATAATCTTTATTATTCTGGAATTTTGATTTTATCTAATAATTTAGCGAAAATCAAACCGATAATTAAAATATTAACAAACAAAATCAGCGCTTTGATTAAATTAGATTGTAAAATTAAAATTGCAAATATTGAAAGCGTGATATTTATTAGGTAGATTAGTTTTACAGTTTCGGTTTTGGTAAATCCCAAAAAATTTAAACGCAATGCGAAATGGTCTTTACTGCCACGTATAGGTGATTTGCCGGCTTTAATTCTGAAATAGCAAACTAAAATTAAATCATATAGAGGAACAGCAAGAATTACAAAAGGCAATAGTAATCCCAATTGATTGCGCTCTGTATAACTCATTAGAATTGAAATTATTGCCATTAAAAAGCCGAGCATCAAACTACCTGCATCGCCTAAATAAATTGACGCATTTTTAAAATTAAATAATAAAAAACCGATACAATTTCCGAATATTATCGCTACTAATAGTGATACTACAATATTATTTGTGATTAATCCTGCAATTAAAAATGTAAATGATGCAATAGCAATTACGCCCGAACATAAGCCATCCATAATATCTATTAAATTTGACGCATTAGTCATCGTGACTATCCATAATATACTTAAAACTTCATTAATCCAATCAGGAAAATATTTTATTTTGATTTGAATATCGCTGCGAACTATAATTATTGCCACAATAATTTGCGCTATTAATTTAGTATAAGGCGATAAATTTTTCACATCGTCAATTAAGCCAAGTATCATTATTATTGTCGCGCAAAAAAATATCTGCCATATCAATACAAGTTGTTTAAATGTTAGATTAAAAAAAGGATAGAATTTTTTTAATGTTAAAATACTTAAAAATACAATTGCCAAGAATAAAGCGAAAAATATCGCTACGCCGCCTAAATATGGTTTGATTTCAGAATGTGTCTTGATTTTAAAGTCTGGATAATCTACAATGCCGTGATTAAGCGCATATTTTCGCATTATCGGCGTAAACAGCGCAGTCAAAAGAAAAGAAGCTATGCTTAATAGCGCTAAAAATAATAAATAAATTTCTGATAGCCCTGACATTTTTTATTTTATATTAGATGTCTGTTGTTTTTGCCAACGAATTAATATATTATTTTTATCTCCCTTTTTTTCTACAATATATGCTAAAAAAATCACAATAAAAATACAAATAATAAGCAGATAACCGATATTGTCGTTTATAAATTTGTCGAATTTTGAATTGTTATTTTCCATATTTTTTCCGCCTTTTGTAGATTTTATTAAAAGTTATTTTTATGAAATAATGCCAATATCAACATCAGGAAAATGACCTTCGCAATACAATTTGAAATTCGATGGTTTAGAACATCTTGATTTTGCGTCGTTTTCTGAAATCAGCCCTTTTTTAAATAATTCTACCAATGATTGGTCGAATGTTTGCATACCTTCATTTTTTCCTTGATGTATAACTGATTTTAATTTTTCAATTCTATTTTCTATTATTAATTTTTTTATCATCGGATTTTGTATCATAATTTCCACCGCTGGCACTACGCCGCTATTATCAATAAGCGGCACTAATCTTTGCGAAATTGTCGCAATTAGATATTCAGCAAGCTGCGCTCTAATTTGATCGTGCTGTTCTTTTGGATAAAATTCTAATATTCGCGATATTGTTTGAGCGGCATTGACAGTATGCAGAGTGCTGATTACTAAATGTCCAGTTTCAGCTGCGGATAACGCAGCGTCAACAGTATCTGAATCGCGCATCTCTCCGATTAATATTATATCTGGATTTTGACGCATTGCCGCAACAAGCGCAGTATGAAAATCAGCAGTATCAAAACCTATTTCACGCTGAGTGATAATACAATTTTTATCTTTATGCACAAATTCAATCGGGTCTTCTAATGTGATGATATGTTTGTTTAAATATTCATTCATATAATTTATTAAACCTGCGACTGTACTGGATTTACCGCTACCTGTTGTGCCTGTAACTAATATTAATCCGCGTTCGACAAGAGCGATATTATAAAGTATTTCTGGCATTCGTAAATCTTCAAGACGCGGCACATCAGCCTTTATCATTCTTATTACCATTGCATAATTACCTTGCTGTAAAAACGCATTGATTCTAAATCTGCCTTCAGCGCCTAATGAATATGCGGCATCTTTTTCATATTTTATCTTTATCTCATTAAATTGTTCTGGTGTTAATGCCTGTTTTGTTAATTCTTCTGTTTCTGATGAAGTAAGTATATCCATTTCTGTTTTTACTAATGATTTGTTAATGCGTAATACAGGAGACGAGCCAACTTTGATAATCAGATCAGAAGCATTATATTGAATCATTAATTTCAATAAATCAACAAATGTATAGTCCATAGTTTATAAAATTGCTATTGATTATTAATTTTTTTTGAAAATAATCATATTATAAAATTCCAATATTATCAATATTTTTTTTTGGTTTTTGATAAACGGTTTTTTAATAAAAAAAATTATTGACTAAAAAATAAAAATGGAAGTATAATATTAATCAATTAAATAAAAATAAGGTGGTGTAAAATGAAAAATAAAAAAAAATATATTCAGGACAACCCGTGGCATTCGGCATTGAAGCAATTAGAAAATGTTGCAAAAATTATCAAGTTATCAGAGAGCGAATTAGAATATCTGCGTCATCCTCGACGCGAATTAACAGTGTCTGTGCCAGTGAAAATGGATGACGGCAATTTGAGAGTATTTACTGGCTATCGCGTTCAGCATAATGATATTCGCGGACCTTATAAAGGTGGCATTCGTTTTCATCCAGAAGTAACAATAGATGAAGTTCGCGCATTAGCAATGTGGATGACTTGGAAATCAGCGGTTGTAAATATTCCTTATGGCGGCGCAAAAGGAGGAGTCGTCTGCGATCCAGATAAATTAACTATTCGTGAATTAGAGCGAATCACCAGGCGATTTACAAATGAAATATCAATAATAATTGGCCCATCAAAAGATGTGCCTGCGCCTGATGTTAATACTAATGCGCAGATAATGGGCTGGATTATGGATACTTATAGTATGAATCACGAATTTGCGATACCTGGCGTCGTGACTGGCAAGCCGATAAGTTTAGGCGGGTCATTAGGTAGACGCGAGGCAACAGGGCGCGGCGTAACTTTTACTTGTATGAATATATTAAAAAAATTAAATAAAGATATTAAGGGACTAAATGTAGTAATACAAGGTTTTGGTAATGTTGGTTCAGTTGCCGCACAATTATTGTATGATTTGGGTGCAAAAATAATTGCTGTTAGCGATGTAAAGGGCGGCATTTATAATTCTAATGGATTGAATATTCCGAAATTATTAGAATATGCCTCCAAAAATCGTTATGTTGAAGATTTTCCTCAATCAGAAAAAATTTCTAATAAACAATTATTGACTTTAAAATGTGATATATTAATACCTGCGGCGTTAGAAAATCAGATTACAACAGAAAACGCAGATAAAATTAAAGCTAAGATTATTGTTGAAGGCGCGAATGGTCCGACTACACCGGAAGCTGATGAAATATTGAATTCTAAAAATATAATAGTTATGCCTGATATTTTAGCTAATGCTGGCGGAGTGGTTGTATCGTATTTTGAATGGGTGCAAGGCAATCAAGAATATTTTTGGACAGAAGAAGAAGTGAATACAAAATTAAAACAGATAATGGATTCTGCGTTTGAATATGTTTGCCATAAAAAAGACAAACATAAAGTAGATTTTCGGCGTGCCGCATATATTGTCGCGGTTTCACGCGTTGCAGAAGCAATGAAACACAGAGGAATTTATCCATAAAAATTATTTTAAAAAGTGAAATTATGTTTTTAGTAACTAAAATTTTTAAATTTGATTCTGCCCATAATTTATTAAATTATAAAGGTGCCTGTGAAAATGTTCACGGGCACACTTATAATTTAGAAGTATCATTAAAATGCTCAAAAGATAAAAACAACGGTCTGGCATTTGATTTTAATTTAATTAAAGAGATAGTTAATAAAAAAATTATTGATAAACTAGACCATCGATATTTGAATGAAATAATAAATCAACCGACAGCGGAAAATATTTGCGAATGGATATGGTCTGAATTAATTACAGAATTTACTACTGACAATGTTAAATTATTTGAAATAAAATTATATGAAGGACCTAATTCTTATATAACATATCGCGGCGCCGCAGATTTTTAATTTTTTTCTAAAACAACAAAAAATGAATAAAATTAAGGCTGATGTTGTAGAAATATTTTTATCTATACAGGGGGAAGGTATATACATTGGCTATCCGCAATTATTTATTAGATTTGCAAATTGCAATCTTAATTGTTATTATTGCGATACGCTGATTAAAAATACAAAGACTGGAAAATTATATAAATCGCAAGATAACTATCAAATTTTTCAAAATCCTGTGAGTATCGAAAAATTATACGAGTTTATCGGTTGTTTTGAGAATAATTATTATCATTCAATTGCTTTGACTGGCGGCGAGCCGCTTTTAGCAATTAATTTTTTAAGAGAATTTCTATCGCATATTAAAAACAAAAATATTTTTTTAGAAACTAACGGAACATTGCCAGCAGCGCTTTTGGAAATTATTGATTTTGTTGATATTATATCTATGGATTTTAAATTTAATTCAGTAGTGCGGCAATCAATAGATTATTCTGTGTATAAGGAATTTATCAATATTGCTCTTGAAAAAAATTTGTATATAAAAATTGTAGTATCTGATGATTTATCAGATGATGATTTAAAGATTTTTTTAGAATTTGGAATCCCTAATTATATACCTATTGTCATACAGCCGATAACTACAAAAGAAAATAAAATTAAAGTGTCAGCTAAAAAAATAATAAAAATACAACAATTATTGATGCAAAAATTTAGCGACTGTCGTATTATTCCGCAGACGCATAAATTTTTGGAATTATTGTGATTTGGATTAGTTATAATAATAGCGAATGTGCGAATGTGCGCACATTCGCACAGATACTCATATTAACTCGCTATTTCTTTATCATTGTCATCATCGACTGATTTTTTTGTAATGTATGTTTCTTTCTTTAAATTGCCTGCTGTATCGAATTTTTGATATAATCCAGACTGCACGCCGTTTTTGTAATGTTTGATTCTGCGTATTACGCCAGTTGCATAAAATCGTTTGCTTATTCCGTGTTTTTCGCCCTCAACATAATTTGTCTCTTCGCGTAAATTACCATTTTCAAAATATTTGCGCGTTATTCCGTGTCTGATATTGTCTTTGTAGTTTTTTTCAAATATCAGCGTGCCATCTTCTGCATATTTTTTGAATGCGCCATTTTTTTTACCGTTTTGATAATTATTTTCATATTTTAATTTTCCATTTTCATAATAACCGATACTTTTGCCTTCTTGTTTGCCGTTAACATAATTATCTTCCCAATGTTTCTCTCCTGTTTTATAATATTGTATTACTTTTCCTTCGATTTTTTCGTATTTATATGTCCATTCCCATTCTTTTTTATTACTATCTGCAAAAAATTGGATATATACGCCGTCTTTTATTGTTCCTTGTTTTTTTAATAAATTCCAATCTTTATCATATTCTGCGCGCGCTATTTCTTTATCATTTTCATAAAATATTACTGTTTTAGTTTTTGATGATTTTTCTTTTACGACTTTTCGAGTTAGCATCTTTTTTTTCTCCTTAAAAATTCAAAATCTTAAAAATAAAAAAAAGCAATTAGCAACTGAAAAAATCAATTACTAATTGCTTTTGATAATCGGTAATTTTTTAAAAATTAATCTAAAATATATGGTTTTCTATATACTTTATTTAAATCTAAAAATTCCGCATAATTAGAAGTCCAACTATTCAAGAACATTTGCCGCATTGATCTAATAGGTTTAAATCCTTCTATTAACAAGCTGAAATTACGAGTGTGTGAAAAATAATCAGGTTCCCAATTACTGCTGCCCATCCACATTCGCGCTTTGTCAATAATTAAATATTTACAATGCTGCACACGTGCAAATGGTAGGTATCGATCTTTTAATCGCGGAATCGTAAAAATTTTTACTTCAATA
The DNA here is from genome assembly GCA_029551925.1 of bacterium. Taxonomy (GTDB): domain Bacteria; phylum JAGOBX01; class JAGOBX01; order JAGOBX01; family JAGOBX01; genus JAKPEO01. The sequence goes on along the minus strand of JAKPEO010000086.1, from coordinate 49,897 downwards.
TTTGGCAAGCAAGATAAACTTTTTATATAACTTAAATTTGGTTCATGCAAACACCAATCACTTACTAATATTTTTATTTGTACGCCTCTTGCAGCAGCGCGTCTGAATGCGTCATCATAAGCGCCATTATATAATTCCGGACGATATTGACTTTTGGGCGAATATTCCATAACATTTAAAAACACGCTATTTTTTGCAGAATCAATATATTTTACAATATGGTCAATTTCTACTCCGCATTCATTTGGAGTAAGCACAGCAGGCGATGCGACCGGTGAAATTTTTACTGTTTCATCATGATATACTACTTCAAACACAGGCAATTCTTGGCGTTCGCCTTTGAATTTTGGCATTTTGTTTGTTTTGCAAATTTCCCAGTCAGTTTCAAATACTTTTTTTGCAATAGCGGCAAAGCCCTTATTTGAAACTTTTACGCCGATTTCGTGAACATTTGTTAATGATAACCAGTCAAAATTTGTGCTGCCAACATATACATGCTCATCATCAGCAATTATATATTTAGCGTGCATTATTCCGCCTGTTGTAGATGAATAATCAATTGTCCGCACTTCTACGCCTTTATGCTGATTTAACATATCAGCGCCTTGCGGATACATTCCATAAAAGAATTTGTCGATTACCATACGAATTTTTACTTTGCGCTCATCCGCCGCTTTTACAAGCGCATCCAATACTTGTTCCATTGGTTGACCTTTCAAACTGAAAATGTAGAATTGCCCGATGTCCAATGTTTTTTTTGCATTGTTGATTAAATCAAGAAATACCTCTAATGAATGACGCATTCCTTGTTCTTCAAGATTTGTTTCCCACGGAACTGTTTGCACAAATTCCAAAGTATCGTTTTTACTCATTTAATAAATCCTCCTAAAAATCACAAAATATAAATTAATTTCTTAAATTGTTTTTTGGCTAAATAAGCAGCAAAAATAGACATGCTTTTATTTAGCCAGCAAATTTAACATTAATAAAAAAAAATGTCAAGTTTTTTTTGAAAATTTTTAAAATTTATTTTTTTTATTTTTTGATTAAAAATTTTAAATTTTTTAGACCGAACATTAAAGTTTTAGTAAAATTTCTCTTTTCTGCACGGTAATATACTAAAAAATAAATTAATCCAAACCAATAATCAAATAATTTATTCGCAGGGAATTTAATGAGTAATTTTATTAATGGCATTGTAAATGGCAGAAGAACGGCAGTTTGAAAAAATTTATGTAGATTTTCGATTTTTTTGATGTCTTGATTTTTTAAAATTGAGCGCTGATGAAACGATATGGGTATTTCATCAGGTGAATAATTTTTCGGTAATTCGCCTAATTGTATTGCATATTCGCAAAGTTTTGTGCCAGGATACGGCGCAAACAAAGCGCACCACGGATAATCTGTTTTTATTTGAATATTTAATTTAACAGTTTCCCAACATTGTCCTAATGTTTCGCCTGGAAAACCCAATATATTAAATGCCTTGAATGGTAATTTATACTTTTTTAATATTTTAGCAGTATTAATAATATCTGAATTTTTAATTGGTTTATTTAATATTTTAATGCGGTAATCTTCATTCCCTGCTTCAATTCCAAAGAATATAGAATGACAATTAGATTTTTTTAAAGATAATGCTATTTCTTTGTCAATTGCATTTGCTGTCCCTAGACAGATAAATGGAATATTTATTTCTTTACGATAAATTTCTAAAAATTCTAATAGCCATTTTTTGTTCATTATAAAAGTATCATCCATAAAATGAAAAGAATTTGTCGGATATCGCGATAAGATTAATTTCATTTCGCTAATTATATTTTGCGGAGAGCGGAAACGACAATATTGCTTTTTGCCGAATAATTCTGTGTATTTTTCATTAAAACAGAATCCGCATTTATAAGGACAGCCGCGACCTGCTATTACAGAGCGCGTCGGTATGTTATACATAAATTTATGTTCGTAATATATTTCTCTGTCAGGAAAAGGCAGTTCATCTAAATTCAAAATATATTTATTAAACTGCGAACATTTTTTTATTTCGCCATCTTTGGATTTTATATAAAAATTGGGAATATCTGGAATATTATTTTTTTTGATATTATCTAATTCATCTAAAAATGTTTTTATTGATTTTTCTCCTTCGCCGAGACATATGGCGTCAATTGCTGGATTACTGATACATTCTGGAAAAAAAGTTGTATGAGCCCCGCCCGCTAATGTTATTATATTCGGATTATTTTTTTTTATTTGAGCAAATGCTGAAATAATATTTTTATGAATACCGGTCATTATTGAAGCCGCAACAATATCCGGCTGATATTTTTTTATTTCATCATCGAGATTTTTAATTCTATTAAGAAATAAAAGTTTACAATTATGCCCGGCATTTTTTATTACTGCGGATATATACATCACGCCTAAAAATTCAAATTCTAATTCTTGTAAAAATAATATTTTTTTCATTTTCGCGTTTTGTAGATTTTAATTGTACCCGTTGAATTTTTTAATTCTGATATTATTTCAAAATTTTTTAGAGTTTCAAAATAAAATTTATAGGCGTCGTTCATAAAATTATTTTTTGAATCTTTGCTGTCGCGGAATCTATAACTATACGCTTCATTGATAACTATATAATCGCAATTATTTTGCAGATATTCTAATGTCGGAAATTTAAAAGTTAAAAGACGCTGTCCTTCTAACGGCACATTTATAAAAATAATATTGTATTTTTTGCCTGCGCCATATTGAATTAATAATTCAAAATATTTTTGTTTTATTTTTTCGCGCGCTGGATTGATTGCGTCATATTCTTGCGGCGCTGCGCTCGGCAAAATATACGGAGAATAATCGAATCTATCTTCTAATAATATTCTGCTATTTTCTGGTATTGTATTTTCAATGTATTCTTTTGCGAGTATTCTAATATCTTTAAATTTTAGTGATTGAATATAATTCAAATTTTTGCGAAAAGCCGAAAATGAACTAATTAATGTAATGGCAATGAAAATCAATATTAATTTATTTTCAAGATTATTTATAAAATCAAAAATAATTATCAAAATAAAAGGAATAATAGGAATAACATAATGCGGAAGTCTATATTTCCATTTTAATAGAAAAATACAATATATTATTAATGTTGCATAATAAGATATATTATTGTATTTTTTTTTTATAATAATTTCATAGATAAAAATACAAGGTAATAAAAAAATAAATGTAATAGGTAAATTGGCAAAAAATAAATTTAATGTAAGATATATACTTTCAGATAATTTAGTCGTTTGTTGCCAACCAATATGTTCAATATTTACAATTTTGAAGATATAAATAAAATCTTCAAAAAATCTTCTAAAATCAAATAAAAATGCAGGCATAAATAAAATTGTAAATAATAAAAAAAACATTAGAAATTTAAAAAAATTAGTAATGAATTTTTTTTTTATTTTAGATATTGGTAAAAAAGTAATTATTGGAAAAATTAATAAGATAATCATATTGTATTTAGCAATAAAAAGCGCGGCTGATATAATCGCTAAAAAATAAAGATAATTAATATTATGTGTATTTTTTAATTTTATATTAATATAGATAAATAAAAATATTAGAAAAAATAGCAGCGCTTCATTTTTTATTGTAGTCATCGAAATATATAATGGATGAAGGAAGAAAAATGACAATATCAAAAATAATAAAGTTATTGGTTTCCATTTTTTTTCTTTTGCTATAAAAAAAATTATGAAGAGCGCAATTACAAAAAAAAGTAAAGAAGTTAATTTCCCTATTAGCGTCAAAATTTGAAAGTCATTAACAAACAAATGTTTTACATAATCAATACCATTATTTTTAAAAATATAACCAAAAATAACAAGTGGCGAATAACTGATTAATAGAAAATATAATTGTATCGGACCATAATAATAGACAGGCGGCAAAAAATTATTTAAAGGAAGAGAAAATGTTAGGTTTATAATAAATCGTTCATCGTGCGAAGGCAAATAGTTTTTGTAATAATATAACGGCAAAGAATAAAAAAATAAAAGAAAAATAGAAATAATGCCAAGTGTTCTTTTCATATTTTTAATAATAAAAAAATGTCAACACAAAGTATATTAAATTTGCAATTTTGTCAATTTTTAATTATTGATTGATTTTTATAAAAATAAAATTAGTATATTATTAAAACAAAAAAATAGGGAGATAATATTTTATGGAAAAATTATATGAAACTTATGTTTTACCGAAAAATGGCGGTTGTATAGAAATTGTGCCGCGCTGCGATACAATTAATATTTATAATTCTTTTTTATTTGAGACTGTAATAAAATCGTATGTGAAAGAAAGCATAAAAGTAATATTTAATTTAAAAAATGTAAATTTGATAACTTCTACATCTATTGGAATGCTATTAAATTTATTAGCTGAATTTGAAAAAACGGAAAGATTAAAATATTGGCAAATTACAAATCTTACAGAACCTGTAAACAAAATATTTGAAATTACAAAAATAAAAAAAGCATTGCCGGTAGTGGAATAAGGTAGTGGAAGAATATGATATATTTAACATCAGGTGAATCTCACGGACAAGAATTAACTGTTATTTTAAATCAAATTCCGTCTGGAATAGCGATTGATATTGATTACATAAATAACGAATTAAAACGTCGTCAATCCGGCTATGGTCGCGGCGGAAGAATGAAAATCGAGACGGATCAGGCGGAAATAGTGTCAGGCGCGCGTTTTGGTAAAACGACAGGCGCGCCGCTGACAATGAAAATCAAAAATAAAGATTGGCAGAATTGGACTGAAAAAATGGCTGTATTAAAAAAATATAAAATTCCGAAATTGACAATGCCGCGTCCGGGACATGCTGATTATGCCGGTTTAATGAAATATTACGATGACGATATTCGCAATATTTTAGAGCGCGCATCCGCTCGCGAGACAACGGCGCAGACCGCAGCCGGCGCACTAATAAAATCAGCATTGAAAGAAAATTTTAAAATTGAAATTTTCAGTCATACTATTGCAATAGGAAATATCTTTATAAATAAAAGTTATACACTTGACGATTTGCAAAAAATATATAATGACGAAGTTTTACGATGTATTGATAAAATTGTTGAAAAGAAAATGATTGATTTGATTGAAAAAACAAAAAAACGCGGCGATACGCTCGGCGGTATTTTTGAAGTAATAGCGTTAAATATTATACCTGGATTAGGAAGTTTTATTCAATATACAAATAAATTAGATGCTAAATTAGCAGCTGCGATTTTAGCAATACAAGGGATTAAAGGAATAGAATTTGGCGCTGGTTTTGATGGTGTGCGAAAATTCGGCTCGCAATTCCACGATGAATTTGATTTATCAAAACAAAAAAAAATTATTAGAAAATCAAATAATGCCGGTGGTATCGAAGGCGGTATGAGCAATGGCTGTAATATAGTATTTCGCGCAGCAATGAAACCGATACCTACATTAATGAGCGCTTTGCAATCTGTTGATTTAGAAGATTGTAAAATAAAAAAAGCAATAGTTGAACGTTCTGATGTTTGTGTTGTGCCCGCGGCTGGCGTAGTAGCGGAAGCGGTTACAGCGCTTACACTGTTTAATATAATACTTGAAGAATTTGGTTATGATAACATAAAATTAATTAGGAAACGCTATTTTGATAAATTAAAATTATTAGAAAAAAAATATAAATTCAGTTTTTACAACTAATTGTTTAATTATGCAAAATTCACAACAAAATAAATTAACTTATTCAAAAGACGCGTGGCATAATGTTTATCAGCGTTCATTAAAAGATGGAATAGCAGAGTTTATTTGTGAGACAGTAAAATATCTGCCGCGCGGTGTGCGGCACAATTCAATAATTAATAAATTTCGGAAATTCGCATATAAATTAGCCGGTTTGAAAATTGGAAAACGCTCGTTTATTTATAACGGCGTGACGATTATATGTCCGCATAATATTACTATCGGCGATGACAGTTTTATAAATTACGGATGTTTAATGTCCGCTTACTCTAAAATAGAAATAGGCAATAGAGTAGCGATTGCTTATAATTGTTCGCTGATAACAGAATCGCATAATCCATATTCGCCAGATTTTGAAGCGATTATTAAACCGATAATAATAAAAGATAATGTTTGGATAGGCGCTAATTCTGTAATTTTACAGGGAGTGGTGATAGAAGAGGGCTCTATTATTGCTGCTGGGTCAATTGTAAACTCTAATGTAGAACCGTATTCTATTTATGCTGGTGCGCCAGCAAAGAAAATTAAAGAGCGATTGATAAAGTGAAAATTTTGTATATTACGCCGTATTTGCCATATCCGCAAGATGAAGGCGGAAAAATCAGAATATTTAATCTTTTAAAAAATTTATCAAAAAAAAATACTATCCATTTTTTGTCTTTGATATATTCGAATAATGAAATTAAATATTTAAAAATCTTGCAAGAATATTATGAAAAAATCGAGGTTGTATTACATTCGCCGCCGCCGCGTAATTCTGATTTAATTTCAAAAACTAAACGAGCATTATTTAATCCGCCAGATTTAATTACTAAACGCTATAATGCCGAATTAGAAAAATTAGTGAAAAAATATATTAGCGAAAATCAATATGATATTATTTGCGCTGAACAACTATATGCCGCGCAGTATATATTGCCGCATATATCAAAATTAAAATCAACAAAATTTGTATTATCCGAACATAATATAGAATCGGAAATTTTTAAAAGGTATATATCTACCAATAAAACTTCAAGCGATTTACAAGTTTCTAAATGGTGGTTGCGCAATTATTTAGAAATAGAGAAACTGAAAAAATATGAAAATTCTATTTGGAAAAATATAAAAAATATTATTGTTGTGTCTGATAGAGATAAACAGGTTATTGAGAAAAGCATTGTTAACAATAATATTGTCATTATTCCGAACGGCGTAGATTTAGAAGATTTTAATTTGCAATTTTCTGCTTCTGCACCACCACAAAATATAGATAATAAAAAAAATTTTACGCTTGTTTACACTGGTTCATTTACGCATTATCCGAATACTGACGCTATTTTATTTTTTTATTATAATGTATTTGAGCAATTAAAAAAGAATATACCGAATATTATATTGTATGTGGTAGGTAAAAATCCGTATCCTGATTTGACAAAATTGAATGAAGATAAAAATGTAGTAGTGACAGGTTATGTTGATGATGTTCGACCATATATATATAACTCCGACCTTTTTATTGTGCCATTAAGAATCGGCGGCGGATCGCGTTTGAAAATTTTGCAAGCAATGGGAATGGGCAAATGTATATTGTCAACTACAATCGGCGCAGAAGGCATAGACTGCAAAGATAATGAAAATATAGTTATTGCTGATACTGCTGATGAAATATTAAATAAAATAATTACTTTATATAAAAATAAAGAATTGCGTGAAGTTGTCGGAAAAAATGCTAATAAATTAGTGTATGAAAAATATGATTGGCGCGGAATATCAGAAAAATTAGATATTTATTTTAAAAGTTTGATTAACTAATAAATTGAATTTATGAATATTGAATTAATGCGGTTTATTGATAAAAATTTTGGCATCCCCTTGTGTTTTGTTTGTTCAATTGCAAATAGAATTTTAAAATTATTCAAATGCAAAACAAAATCATACAAAAATATTCTGATAATCGAATTGCCTGAAATGGGCAGCGCATTATTGAGTTATACTGCTATAAAATATCTAAAAACTCAAAGTCCAACTGCAAATATTTATTTTCTTACTTTTACAAAAAATCGCGAATCAATAGAAATTTTGAATATTATACCAGACGATAATATAATCACAATTTCAAGCGATAATTTACTAAAATTTTTGAAAGATACAATTTTAACAATTTTCTATTTTCGCAAAAAAAAAATCGATTTGATTATTGATTTAGAGATGTTTTCGAGATTTTCGATGATTTATAGTTTTTTAATTAATCCGACTGATATTGCAGGTTTTTATATGTATAATGTAGAAGGTTTATATCGCGGCAAGATATTAACTATAAAAACAAATTTTAATTATTATCAGCATATTTCTGAAAATTATTTAGCATTGATACAAACTATTTTTAACGATAATAACGAAATACCGCAATTAAAAAAATCAATAACACAAACAATTGAATTACCAGAAATACCAATAAATAACAATATTGTATCCAAATTAAAAAAACAAATTTCAGAATGTTATCATAATTATAATGGAAATACTATATTGATTGTAATAAGTCCGTCCGGTGAAGAAATACCGTTGCGCGGCTGGGATTATAATAATTATGCAGAATTAATAAAATTATTATTAAAAAATATTGATAATGCCATTGTAATATTAACCGGCACAAAAACCGCAACAGCGCAAAATCAAAATTTAAAAAATAAAATTAATAATGAACGCTGTATTGATTTTACTGGAAAAACTACATTATTAGAATTAATACAATTAATGCATATAGCAAAAATATTAGTTACTAATGACGGCGGCGCCGCGCATTTTTCAGCATTGACTAATATAAAATCCTTTGTTTTTTTCGGACCTGAAACGCCAGTATTATATCGACCATTAAGCGATAATGCCACTATACTTTTTAAAAATTACAATTGTAGTCCTTGTATAAATATTTTTAATTATAGAGTGAGCGCTTGTAAAAATAACCGTTGCGTAAATGATTATTCATCTAATGAATTATTTGATATGATTATTAAATCAACAGCAACAAAATAGCAGAAGAGGTTATTGATATATCTTATGATTATAAATATATTGGTTAAAAAAATTGTTTGTGTATTTCTTATAATTTCATATTTTTTTGTATTTGATTTCTATGTAAAAAAAATAGGAATGGCTTGGGACGAGCCGGATTATTTAATATCATCGCAAAATCATTTTAGATTAATAAAATATTTTTTTAATGACCGCGCAAAATATCAAAAGCATTATTTTGAATTAATTGATTGGACTAATCATCCTGCGCTTACTCGCTGGCTTCAAGGTTTTTGCTATAAATTTATTAAATTTTATAATATTCCATATCATAATTTTCGGCTTGGAAATCTGATTTTTCTTGTTATCTTTTTTATCGCTTCATATTATTTAATTTTTAAAAATTTTGGCATGGATGTCTTTATATATTTTTTAATTCTTAATTTGATTAATCCGACATTTATATTTTATTTGGTTTGCGGCACTTTGGATTTTCCGATAATGGCAATATCGCTATTTATTGCCGCTGCATATTTTTACGACACGCCTAAAAAAAATATATATTTTATTTTTCTGATTTTTGCATTTTGCTTCGGATTATGCACAAAATTAAATTCAATAATTATTATTTTTATTTGTTTTATTACTTCGATATTATTTGAACGCGAAAAATTGAAATATTTGATAATCGCATTGATTATCGGTATTTTTTCTGTTATATTATTTTATCCGTTTCTCTGGCATAATACTTTGATTAATTACAAAAATTATCTAATTTTTCATTTAAAACATTTTCAAGCGTATGAATATTATTTTTTTAAAGTATATTCGCCGAATACTAATCCAACTCCATTTCATTATCCGATATTTTATTTTTTTGTGAATTTCGCTGAAATTACAGTAATTTTCAGTATTTTTGGCGCTGTTTGGCTTTTGCTGACAAAACAATTTTTTAATAAAAAAATTTTTTTGATTTTGTGTTTTGCGGGGCTCTCGATTTTCTTGTTTTTACGACCGGCAATCCCGACTTACAATAAAACGCGGTTATTTTCTACTGCTCTGCCTTTTCTAAATATAATTGCAGCGCTTTTTATAAATGAAATTTTTCAAAAACCTAAGAAATTTTATCCTAAAATAATTGTAGTGATTTTCTTTGTAATTTCGTTGTTTTCATTTGTTCATACGCATCCACATATAGGCAGTCATTTTAATATTTTTTTGAAAGGCGGCGGATTAAAACAAGCGGAAAATTTTGGATTGCAGATAGATACTTGGGGCGAATCGCTGACACTGGATATATTAGAATTTATTAATAAAAATTTTCGATACAGCGCAAGAGTCGCAATAATTGGACACGAACCAAAAACAGCATATTATCTCCAATCAATAAATCTATTGCGCAGAGATTTAAATTTTAATATTGAATTTATAATTGTAAATTTTCAAGATTATGATTATATTATTGCGTTAAATAATAAAAGTTTATGGTCAGCAGAATTTTATCAAACTGCAAAAAAAAATATTTTAAAAACTGATACAATTGAGATATATGAAGTCAATAAATCATCAAAATAAACTTGAAGATTACAGCGATTGCAATGTGGCAACTGTTTTTAAATTAGCGCTGCCAATGATTATAAGTTCATCGAGTCATTCGCTTATTTTATTTTGCGATAGATTATTTTTATCGCGAGTGTCAGTTGGCGCGCTTGCAGCGTCAATGCCAACCGGACTTACAGTATTTACATTTTCATCTTTATTCTTTGGAGTATTGAATTTTATTACAGCGTTGGTCTCGCAATATTACGGCGCGCAGCAATATAAAAATTGCAGCGCTACTCTCTGGCAAGGATTTTATATAGCACTATTCGCTTATTTCATATTATTATTGACTATACCGCTGGGCTTTTTATATTTTCGATTTTTGAAAATGGACGCTCGAATTTTTCAATATGCCAAACCGTATTTTACGATTTTAATGATCGGCGCAATTTTTATGCTTTTGAATAATGCGCTGTCTGCGTTTTTCGCAGGTATTGGAAACACAAAAATAGTTATGTATTCTAATTTAACTGGAATGCTTTTAAATATTCCGCTTAATTATTTATTGATTTTTGGGCTGCCGCGCAATTCGATTTTAAATTTTCAAGGCGCTGGAATAATCGGTGCAGCTGTAGCATCTGTGATAGCAACTATGGTCACTTTTTATTTTTTTATCAAAACATTTTGGTCTGACGAATATATTCGACAATTTGACACTCGAAAAAATTATAAATTCAACAGCGAAATTTTTAAAAAATTATTTATATACGGCGGACATTCAGGCATAGAATTTTTTCTGAATATTTTATCATTTAATGTATTTATTTTTTTAATAGGTAGTATCGGCATAATTGAACAAGCAGCAGTAAATATTACATTCAGTTGGAATTTAATAACTTTTTTGCCATTAATCGGAATATCAATCGCTACAACAAGTTTAGTAGGTAAAAATTTAGGTGCTCAACAGATTCGTAAAGCCGAGATATCTATATATTCTTCGCTTAAAATAAGTTTTTTATCTGTTTCTATTATGACTTTTTTTTATCTATTTTTTCCGGAATTGTTAGTCAGCGTATTTACAAAATCTAATAATCAAGAATATTTAAAAATTTCAAATTTGTCGGCTGCGATGTTGAGATTAATTACAATATATATTTATGCTGATGTGTTGCTTGTAATATTTTCCGGCGCTTTACGCGGCGCGGGCGATACAAAATTTATTATGATTAGTTCTATATTAGCGCATTGGTTATTACTTACTCTTCCGACATTTATTGCAGTTGAGTATCTAAAATTTAATGCAATTCAGGTTTGGTGGATTTTTATTATTTTTTCGATACTTTTGAGCATTATTTATTTATTGCGTTATTTGAACGGCAACTGGAAAAATATAAATTTAATCGAGATAAATACAACGTCGGGTTTTATTGAAACAGCGCCTGAAATAATTGATTAGATTTTTATAAATGAATATCAAAAAAATTATTCAACTTTATAGTCTATTACTTGTTATTACTTTGATTTTTGCAACTATCGCAAGTATCCAGATATATTTTTTTCAGGCTATATCTATAAACTTAAATTTTTTTTATATCTTTATTTTGTTTGTATTTTTTGCTTTTTTTAATCGTAAAAAAAATGTATTTTTTTTAATATTGATTTTGCTTGTATATTTTTATCAGCAAAAAAATATATTAATGCAATTAGATAGTTATAGTAAAAAATTAAATACTCAAAAAATTTACAAAAAAATCGACTATCAAATTTCTGGAAAAATCAAAAAAATAGAAATAATAAATTCAAGTTCAACAAAGATTATTTTAAAAAATATATTAATAAATAATCAAATTACAAATTTAGATTTGCAGATAATTGTATATAATATTCCTAATATCGCAGAATTTATAAATGCCGATATTTTAATTTTTAACACTAGCATCATCAAAATCAAACAAAATGAAAAAATAAATTTTGTCAATAACTGTTATAAAAATTTAATCGGTTATTCATATATTGATTACTCGCAAATAATCCAGATAAAATTCGCAAATAATTTTTTTAGAAAATTAAATTATTGGACATATTCCAAACTTTTAAAAATTATGCCTTATCCGTATAGCAATATTTTTTTTGCGATATTCACAGGCAATACCAATATTTTAGATGATATTTTATTAGCGACATTTCAAAAAACGGGAATTGCTCATATTTTAGCGATTAGCGGTTTACATATAGGCATAATCGCCGCGGTATTTGTTTTTTTATTTTCTAAATTGTCAAATAGCATCAAATACTTATCTTCAATTATTATAATTTGGCTTTTTGTAAGTTGGGTGAATTTTCCAGCGTCCGCTGTGCGCGCAGCAATAATGTTTACACTTTTTGGTATTAGCAAATTATGTTATAAAAAAATCTATCTGCCGAATATTTTATTTGTAAGTTTTATTTTTTTTGTGGTATTCGAGCCATTAGTAATTTTTCAAATCGGTTTTCAATTAAGTTTTACTGCTGTCGCTGGGATAGTAATCGCATTAGAATTTTTAGAAGAAAGCAAAATAAATAATATTTTTATTACGACTTTTTTTATATGCGTATTTATACAAATATTGACTCTGCCGATTGCTTCGTATTATTTTAAAATTATTCCGATTTATGGTATTTTATTGAATCTCTTTGTTCCGTATTTGCTTACCTTTATTTTGCCAATTGGCATTATTTCATTACTAATATCAATTTTTTCAATTGCGATAGCGCGATTGTTCGGCATTATTAATTCGGCGCTGATTGATATTATCATCAGAATGTCAGACGCATTTTCAAATTTTAATCTTAAAATTTTTTTAGAATATCGATTTACCGTTAAACAATTATTATTTTATTATTTTATTTTCTTTTGCGTGTTGTTGATGTTTTCAATATTAAAATCGCACATAATCACGAACGAGATTTCAAATAATAAAAGATGATAAAATTAAAATTTTAAATCTTGCAAATTTCCATAATGTTTTTATTTTTTTATTGACAATTAGAGATTATAAAATTATATTAAAAAACTCAAAAATTTTATAATAAGAATTATTAAAAAATATAAGAAACAGAGGTTTTAAAATTAAAAATGTCGAGAATAGAATTATCAAAAAGTTATTCAGCAGAAATAGCGGAAAATAAGTGGTATAAAATCTGGGAAGAAAGCGGATATTTTATCGCTAAAGCGGATAAAACAAAAAAACAATTTTCTATTGTTATTCCGCCGCCGAATGTCACAGGGCAATTACATATAGGGCACGCGTTTAATAATACTATACAAGATATTATCACTCGTTATAAAAGAATGCAGGGCTTTGATACATTGTGGCTACCGGGCACAGACCATGCTGGCATTGCCACTCAAAATGTAGTTGAAAAATCATTATTAAAACAAAAATTAAATCGTCATAATTTAGGTCGCGAGAAATTTATTGAAAAAGTATGGGAATGGAAAAAAGAATACGGAGATAGAATAATAGCGCAATTAAAGAAATTAGGCGCATCGTGCGATTGGTCAAGATTGCGATTTACTATGGACGAAGGGCTGTCAGAAGCGGTAAAAGAAGTATTTGTCAGATTGTATAATGAAAAGTTAATTTATCGCGGAAATTATATAGTTAATTGGTGTCCGCGGTGCGGCACGGCATTAGCAGATGACGAAGTCGAGCATAGAGAATTAGACGGCGCTTTTTATTATATAAAATATTTTTTTAAAGACAGCGCTGAATATTTGACAATTGCCACCACGCGTCCTGAAACAATGCTCGGCGATACCGCTGTTGCTGTGCATCCGTCAGATGAACGATATCATAAATATATCGGCAAAAGCGTAATATTGCCATTAGTAGGTCGCGAATTGAAAGTAATAGCGGATAAATATGTTGACCCGGAATTCGGCACTGGTTCGCTTAAAGTTACGCCGGCTCACGACCCGAATGATTTTTTATTAGGCAAAACGCATAATTTAGAAGAAATAAATATAATGACTGCCACTGCTCATATAAATGAAAATGGCGGAAAATATCAAGGATTGGATAGATTCGCAGCGCGTAAACAGATTATTAATGATTTAAAAGAGCAGGGCTATTTAATAAAAATCGAGCCGTATAAACATAAAGTCGGACATTGTTATAGATGTCAAACTGTAATCGAGCCGTATATTTCTAAGCAATGGTTCGTCAAGATGCGCCCATTAGCAGAGCCGGCGATACAAGCGGTAAAAGACGGCAGAATAGTGTTTCATCCTAAACATTGGGAAAATACTTATTTTGACTGGCTTTCAAATGTGCGAGATTGGTGTATCTCTCGTCAGATATGGTGGGGACATAGAATACCAGTTTGGTATTGTCAAGATTGCGGCGAGATAATCGTCAGCAAGACAACGCCGTTAAAATGTAAAATCTGCAACTCTCAAAATTTAAAGCAAGATGAAGATGTGCTGGATACTTGGTTTTCTTCGGCGTTATGGCCATTTTCTACTATGGGCTGGCCTAATGATACGCAAGATTTAAAATTATTTTATCCGACTTCTGTTCTTTCAACTGCATTTGATATAATATTTTTCTGGGTCGCTCGTATGATAATTATGGGGCTTCATTTTATGAACGATGTGCCGTTTAAAGATGTGTATATTCACGCGTTAATAAGAACCGAGACCGGCGAAAAGATGAGTAAATCAAAAGGAAATGCAATTGATCCATTAGAATTAATTAAAGATTTCGGTTGCGATGCAATGCGTTTTACATTGACTGCATTAGCCGCGCAAGGCCGCGATATAAAATTATCATATAGCAGATTAGAGGGGTATCGGCATTTTCTTAATAAAATATGGAACGCTTCGCGCTTTGTATTTATGAATTATTCAGATGATATTACGCTGCTTGAAAAATTAGATTATGAAAAATTATCGCTTGCTGATAAATGGATTCTGCGTGAATTAAATTTAACAATAAAAACAGTAAATGAAACATTTGACAATTATCGTTTTAATGAAGCGGCGAACGCTCTTTATGATTTCTTCTGGAAAAAATATTGCGACT
This sequence comes from bacterium, assembly GCA_029551925.1. GTDB lineage: Bacteria > JAGOBX01 > JAGOBX01 > JAGOBX01 > JAGOBX01 > JAKPEO01. Next base: position 34,526 of record JAKPEO010000086.1, on the reverse strand, counting down.
GGTATATTGAAATATCAAAGCCGATTTTGTTTAATGGCGCTATTGAGGAAAAAAATATCAAGATGACTGTATTATTAGAATGTCTTAATAGTTTTTTGAAATTGCTGCATCCTATTATGCCGTTTATAACAGAAGAAATTTGGCAGAAACTACCGCAAAATTATCGCGATGCTGAAAGCATAATGATTTCTGAATGGCCTAAAATAAATGAAAATTATATTAATGATTCGTCTGTTAATCAAATGGATTTAATTATTGATATTATAACTAATATTCGTAACATCGCAAATCAGATGAATGTGCCGCCTTCTCAAAAAGTGAATGTGTTTTTAGTAATAAAAGACCATAATAAAAAATCATTAATAAACGACTATTGCGACTATATAATTTTATTGGCGAAAGTTGAAGAACTAAAAATATTAGATGATTTTGTCGCTGATGATACTTATGGCGCAGCGGCGTTGCCGAATATAAATATTTTTGTTGATGCTGACAAAAAAATTGATATTGCCGCAGAACGCGAAAAATTAAACAATTTGATTGTAAAAGCGCAAAACGAACTCGCTAAGATAATCAAAAAAATCGAAAATCAAGAATTTTTAGAAAAAGCGCCGAAAGCAGTAATAGAAAAAGAGCAGAAGAAAAAAAGCGAGTATGAAACGCTTATTAATGATTACAAAGCAGCGCTTAATAAATTAAAATAAACACCATAAAAATGTCTGAAAAACTGAAAAAAAAAATTTATCGCATAATCGATGCGAATATGAACAGAGCGCTTGAAGGTTTGAGAGTGATAGAAGAATATTTTCGATTTATTGAGATAAATAAACAAGCGCAATTGCAATTAAAAAAAATCAGGCATAGATTGATAGATGTTATAAAAAAAATCGATAAAATTAAATTATTAAAAAATCGTGATTCAGATAAAGATATAGGCGCAAAATATTCTACTACTGAAGAATTGAATAAAACTGATGTATTAGAAATTTTATTTTCAAATTTTAAGCGAGCGCAGGAATCATTGCGAGTATTAGAAGAATATTCAAAATTAATAGATTCGTCGCTGTCAGTTGACTTAAAAAAAAATAGATTTGAATTATATACATTTGAAAAAAATATAATTTTGAAAATTTCAAGAAAAAAAGTCGGAGTAAAAAAATGAAAAAGATTAGTTGTTTATTTTTTTTGATTTTGATATTTGCTAATATTGTCAACGCAACAAATATAAAATGGCAAGCGCCTCGACGCAAAGCGAATAAATCAGCTGACCCGCAAGCAATAAAAGGCGGAATTGTAAATTTATACGGCGGGCAGTCGCCAAAATCATTAAATTATTATTTGGATAATAACACATTTTCAGCGATGATATTTGGTATGCTGTTTGATTCGCTGTTAAATATCGACCCAATTACTTCGGAATTTACACCGGGCATTGCGGATAGATGGGCTGTGTCTGATGACGGGCTGACTTATTATTTTATGATTGATAAAAACGCTAAATGGAGCGACGGCAAATCAATAACTGCCGCTGATGTAAAATTTACTTTTGATACTATTATGGACCCGAAAAATCTCACAGGTCCGCATAAAACAGGGCTCGAAATTTTTGACCCGCCGATTATTATTGATACTTATACTATAAAATTTACAGCGAAAGAAAAACATTGGAAAAATTTATTAGAATTGAGTTCATTGAGTATTTTACCCGAACATAATATGAAAGATAAAGATTTCAATAAAATCAATTTTGAATTTCCTGTTGTATCAGGACCATATAGAATCCAAAAAATAAATGAAGGGATAATGATAACATTACAGCGGCGCAGAGATTGGTGGCAGCGTAATTTTGCTGATATGAAAAACATTTATAATTTTGAGGTTATAAATTGGCGAATAGTAGCAAATCCTGATGATGCATTTGAACTTTTCAAAAAAGGACAGATAGATATATATCCGGTTTATACTTCGAGAATTTGGGTTAATGAAACTACGGGCGACCGTTTTGATAAAAATTGGATAGTCAAACAGAAGGTAGTAAATTTTAATCCGATAGGATTTCAGGGCTGGGCAATGAATATGCGAAACGAGATATTTTCTGATGTGCGTGTGCGTAAGGCGTTAGCGCATTTGATTAATAGAAAAATGATGAATGAAAAATTAATGTTTAATCAATATTTTTTACATCGTTCGTATTTTGAAGATTTGTATGACGGCAAAAAAAATATTTGTCAAAACGAATTAATAGAATTTGACATAGAAAAAGCAAAAAAATTATTAGATGATGCGGACTGGAAGGTGGATAAGACCGGTAGAAGGATGAAGGGCGGAAAGTATTTAGAATTTGAATTTTTGATACGCGATAAATCATTGGAGAAATTTATAAATATATTTGCCGAAGATTTGAAAAAAGTAGGAATAAACTTGAAAATTACGCTTGTTGATTTTGCTGAATGGGCAAAAAGAATGGATACTTTTAAATTTGATATGACTTGGGCTTCGTGGAGCAGCGGATTATTTAAAGACCCTGAAAGTATGTGGCATTCAAAAGAAGCGGACAGAATACAGGGCAATAATATTACTGGTTTTAAAAATGCGAAGGTGGATGAATTAATAGAAAAATCGCGTGTAATATTTGATATTAATGAACGCAATAGAATTTATCGTGAGATAGATAAAATAATATTTAACGAACATCCGTATATTTTGTTATGGAACATAAATTATACTCGATTGTTGTATTGGAATAAATTCAGCAAACCGAAAAATGTTCTGTCAAAATATGGCGATGAACGGTCGGCATATATATATTGGTGGTATGACGAAGATAAAAATTTAGAATTAAAAGATGCAATGTCAGCGAATCCGCCGGAGGCATTACCGCCTGAAAAATTTGAAATAAAATATACTGAATAATATAAATCAAAATACTGCTAATACTGTAAAAAAATCAATCGACAATTTTAAAATTTTCTAAAAGGGCGATTGATTTTTTTATTTTCTTGACTTTGATAATAAAAAGATTATAATAACAACCTTGTAAAAAAAAATGTATAATATGCTGTATGTGCGAATGTACGCACATTCGCACATACAGCAGTAAAATATTTTTAAAAATGAAATTATGGTTTTTATAAATTTTACGGAGGCAATGATAAATTGAGTTTGTGGGATTATTTAAAAGAAGAAAAAAAAATCAATGAAATTATAGGAGTATTAGTTTGTTTTTTAGCGATTATTTTATTGTTGAGTATTTTATCTTTTAACATTGTAGATTATACAAGTCAAGCGGGCTTACCTGATTATGAATATAAAAATCTGATGGGAGTATTTGGCGCAAATATTGCCGAAGCGATATTTACAGTGTTTGGGAAAAGCAGTTATTTAATACCGATTTTTTTTATAATCTGGGGCGTCTTTGAATTTAAAGATAAGAGAATAGCTGAACATTTAATAGTAAAATTAATAGCGATATTTTTTATAATTATTGCATTTTCTGCGATATTTGAAATTATAATTCCAGAAAGTGCAAATAAAGAAATTCGCAGAGAATTAGTTGCCGGCGGTTTCATCGGAATATTGTTTTTTAAAATAAAACATTATATTGGATTTGGCGTATATTTGTTAGTTCTTGCGTTATTATCATTTTCAGTTGTACTGTTGACTAAATTATCTTTTATTGAAGGCGCATTATTTATATGGAAATATTTGGCAATTGGCTTTTTGAAATTCATTAATTTTTTGAAAATTATCGGTTTGAAATTTTTAGAAAAAATATGGAGCGGTATAAAAAAAATATTTATAGCATTAAAAGAAAGTTTTAAAAATTATAAAGATAAAAATGAATTAAAAAAACAGCAAGAGACCACTAAAAATATCGAAAATTTAAAAGTAAAAATAACTAAAAAAGAAGAAGAAACTAATAAACCAGCCAAGACCTTAAAAGAGCAGTTGCAAGAAAAAATAGGAGTATCTATAAAGGAAAAAAAAGAAGAAAACGAGCAAAAAATTGCAGCAGTCAAAGACGAAGATGATGATAATGATAAATCGTATAAAATTTCAGTTGAGCAAGCAATAGCCAAAGAACTTGAAGAGCGCGAAGATATAATCGCTCGCAAAAAGCAGCAAGAACAAAGTTCAGAAACAGAAGATATTAAAGAATCCGCAGATGATGATGAACCGGAAGAAATAGCCGTAGCAGAAATTCAAAAAAATAATTACAGCGCAGAGATTTATGAAGATGAAGAAGAGCAGCCGGAAGAATTTATAATACAAAAAAAAGAAATAGCGCATACAAATGAAGTAGACGTAGAAGAAGCATTATCTAATATGACAGCCAAAAAGGAATTGCCGCCCTTTGAACTGCCGCCGATAGAATTATTAAATCGTCCGGCTAATACCACATATTTTGTGCCAGAAGAAGAGATAAGAGATATAATCTCAAAATTGGAAGACACATTTGATGCATTTAAAATCGATGCAAAAGTGACGGATTATAATGTTGGCCCTACTGTTACGATGTATGAGGTCTTGCCAGCGCCGGGAGTGCCTGTAAATAAAATAGCGACGCGTCATGACGATATTAAACTGCAATTAGCGGCAAAATCAATTCGTATAGTAGCACCGATTCCCGGTAAATCAGCTGTCGGTATTGAAATCCCCAATAAAAAAGCGGCGTTAGTATCGCTGCGCGAATTAATTGAATCAGATGAATTTGTAAAAAATGAAGCGCCTTTGAAAATGGCGATAGGCAAAGATATTTTAGGCAAACCTGTAATAGCGAATTTAGCGAAGATGCCGCATTTATTAGTTGCCGGCGCTACTGGTTCAGGAAAATCAGTTTGTATGAATACAATTATAATTAGTTTAATAATGAAATTATCGCCTGATCAATTAAAATTAATTTTAATTGATCCAAAAATGGTGGAATTCAAACCGTATAGCGAATTGCCGCATTTAATAGCGCCGGTTGTGACTGATATGAAGAAAGCGGCGCGCGCATTTAATTGGGCGATAAAAGAAATGACAGAACGCTATCAAAAATTACAAAAAATCGGCGCGCGCGATATTTTGAGATATAATGCTATGAGCGATGAAAAATTGCCGTTTCTTGTTATTATAGTTGATGAATTAGCGGATTTAATGGCGCTTGCGCGAAAAGATTGCGAAGCGGCAATATCGCGGCTTGCGGCAATGGCTCGCGCTGTTGGAATACATTTAATTTTAGCTACGCAGCGTCCATCAGTTGATGTTGTAACCGGCTTAATTAAAGCAAATTTTCCGTCGAGAATAGCTTTTCAAGTCTCGTCCAGCGTTGATTCGCGCACGATATTAGACCAAATTGGCGCTGAATCATTATTAGGAAACGGCGATATGTTATATAAGCCGCAAGCATTTCCAAAACCGGTGCGCGTGCAAGGCGCATATGTAAGCGATGAAGAAATTGAACGAGTGATTAATTTTATACAGAGTCAGAGAAAATTTGAATATTCTCAAGAAGAAGATATGTTCAATATTGATACCGAAGAAAACGATGAAACTGAAAATGATGAATATGATGCTTCTGAAAATTCAGGTGAAGATGAATTATTAGAGGAAGCAGAAAGAATAGTAGTTTTAAGCAGACAAGGTTCAGTTGCATTATTACAGCGGAAATTGCGCGTCGGTCATAATCGCGCTGTAAAACTTATGAATTTATTAGAAAAAAAAGGAGTAGTGGGGCCGAGTATGGGACCACAGCCGCGACAGATACTTATCGCAAAGGAAGATTATTTAAGGCAAAAGGGCTGGTCGGCTGATTCAGAACAAGCGAAGATATATTGATAAAATTATTTAAAATTTATTGTTTGAAAAAATGGCATTTGCGTATTTGCGCAAATACGCAAACGCAAATGCTGGCTTGAATGAATTTTATAAATATTTTTGAGGAGAATTTGGTTTATGTCAACAACAGATAAATCACTATATCCTGTGTGGGTAGAAATAAGCAGAAGCGCATTAAAAAATAATATAAATGAATTAAAAAAAAATATAAATATTTTTAATCGAAATATTAAATTTTGCGGAGTAATCAAATCTAATGCCTACGGGCATGGCTTGATAGAAACAGCGCAGATAATTGAAAATGATATTGATTTTTTTGGTGTGAATGCTCTGTGGGAAGCAATAGAAATAGTTAATAAATTAAAAACTACCAAACCAATAATTGTATTAGGATATACTCCGTTAAATGCCTTAAATAATATAGTGAATTATCCGAATGTTAGAATAATAGTTTATAATATTGAAACATTAGAAAAATTAAATCAACTTGCCGAAAAAAATAAAATAGAATTAAATGTCCATATAAAAGTTGAGACCGGCACAGGCAGACAAGGAATAACAGAAGAGCAACTGCCAAATTTCATTTTATTTTTTAAAAATAGCAAGTATATAAAATTAGAAGGTATTTCAACGCATTTTGCTAATATCGAAGACACTACTAATCATGTATATTATAAATATCAATTAAATAAATTCAAAGAATTTGTAGAATTATTCAAGCAAAAAGGAATAGATATTCCGATAAAACATACAGCTTGTACTGCCGCGTGTATTTTATTTTCAGATACATACTTTAATATGATTAGACCTGGTATTGGATTATACGGGCTCTGGCCTTCAAAAGAAACTTATTTAAGTTGTTTGATAGAAGGCAGAGAAATGTTGAATTTGCAGCCGGTTCTTACATTTAAGACCAAAATTGCGCAGATAAAACAACTGCCTGTAAATTCATATATTGGCTACGGCTGCACATATAAAACAACTACGCCAACTAAAATTGCGATTTTGCCAGTAGGTTATTATGACGGTTATGACAGAAAATTATCTAATCAGGGATTTGTAATAATACGCAATCGCCGCGCGCCAATAATAGGCAGAATATGTATGAATATTACAATGGTAAATATCACGCATATAGAAGATGCTCAATTAGAAGACGAAGTGATTTTATTAGGCAGTTCAGCAGATGAGACAATATCAGCGGAAAATATCGCGGCAATTTGCGGAACAATAAATTATGAAATAGTAACAAGAATAAATCAAGTATTGCCGAGAATAATTGTAGATTAAAATACTGCCTGTAAAGATTTATATTTTTAATCGTTTTTGTTTTTATATTGTTAAAAATATTTGAAACTTTTAATCGCCACGCGCCTATAAAAACATCAATAAAATAAAAACTTGAAATATTAAAAAAAATATTATATAAAGATTGAGAAATTGGTAATTGCGGAAATTATAAAAATATTAGGAGGATTATAATTTTATGGGATTAACTATCTCGCAAAAAATTTTTAAAGAACATTTAGTCGAAGGAAATTCTATAAATTTCGGCGAAGAAATAGCAATAAAAATAGACCATTGTTTAACGCAGGACAGTACCGGCACAATGGCGTGGCTCGAATTTGAAGCGCTCGGTATTGACAAAATTCGTTGTGAAAAAGCTGTATCTTACTGCGACCATACATCATTAAGTTTTAAAGGCGAATCATCAGATGACCATTTATTTTTACAGACAATCGCATCAAAATACGGGGCATATTTTTCAAAAGCTGGAAATGGCGTATGTCATCAAGTTCATTATGAGCGTTTTGGCGCTCCCGGCAAAACAATGCTCGGCTCTGATAGTCATACTCCAACAGCCGGCGGTTTAGGAATGATGGGCATAGGTGTAGGCGGATTAGATGTAGCAGTAGCATTAGGCGGCGGCGCTTTTTATTTGCGTGTACCGCGCGTAATAAAAATTAATCTTACTGGCAGACTGAATAAAGCAGTATCAGCAAAAGATATAATTCTTGAAGTTTTGAAAAAACTATCTGTTAAAGGCGGCGTCGGCTGTATTTTAGAATATTCAGGCGAAGGCGTGAAAACTCTGTCAATTCCGCAGCGCGCAACTATTACTAATATGGGGGCGGAAACAGGCGCTACTACGAGTTTATTTCCATCTGACGAAATAACAAAAGATTTTTTGAAAAAGCAAGGGCGCGAAAAAGATTGGCAACCGCTTGAACCTGATGCTGATGCCGAATATTATAAAATTATCGATATAGATTTATCTGCATTAACTCCGCAGATAGCGATGCCCGGCTCGCCAGATAATGTGAAATTAATAGATGAAGTTGCAGGCACTCCCATAAACCAAGTATTTATCGGATCTTGCACAAACGGCAGCGTGTATGATTTAAAAATAGCGGCAGAAATAGTAGCAGGCAAAAAAATAAGTAAAAATATTGATTTTATCGTATCGCCTGGCTCTAAACAAGTTTTACAAACTTTGATGAATGACGGCAGCATCAAGAAATTAATTGATGCCGGCGCGCGGATAATAGACCCGGGCTGTAATGCTTGTATAGGAGTAGGATTTGTGCCGGGCTATCATCATTTGAGTTTGCGGACTATTAATCGCAACTGGTTCGGTCGTGGCGGCAGCAAAGATTGCCGCATTGCATTATGCAGTCCGGAAATAGCCGCGGCCTCAGCGCTTGAAGGAAAAATTGCAGACCCGCGGAAATATACTATTCCAGAAATAAAAATTGAAAGTTTTGTAATTGACGATTCGCTTATAGTGCAGCCGTTTGAAGACAGCCGCGAAGTGTTGCGCGGACCTAATATCGCGGCGCTCAAACAAAATCAGCCGCTGCCTAATATTTTAAAAGGGACAGCATTAATTAAAGTAGGCGACGGTATTTCGACTGATGATATTCTGCCGGCTGGTCCATTAACACAACATTTGCGCAGTAATCTGCCCAAAATTTCTGAGTTTGTTTTTTATTATATTGATGCAGAATTTCCGAAACGCTGCCGTGAAAATAACGGCGGATTTATTATTGGCGGCGAAAATTACGGACAGGGCTCATCGCGCGAACACGCTGCGCTCGCTCCGAACGAATTAGGCATTCAGGCAGTATTAGCAAAATCATTTGCTCGTATTCACCGCTCGAATTTAATTAATACCGGTATTGTCCCTATAATATGCAATACTGATTTAATTGATAAAGACGATATTTTGGAAATAGATGTTACTGATTTAGTTGAGAATTATAGTGTAACAATAAAAAATATTACTAAAAATTCTACTATTTCAGCTAAACACGATTTAACAAAACGCGAAGCGCTGATGATTAAAGCCGGCGGAGTATTGAAATTTGTAGCATCGCAGAAAAATTAAATGTCAAGTTCGATTAGCGAATTAATAAGAATATCCGGCTGATATTCTTTTAATTCGCCAATTGAATATTTGCCGGTCGCTACTGCAACCGCTTTGACATTATTATCTTTCGCGCATTGAATATCAAGCGGAGTATCGCCGATAATAAAAATATTATCTTTGTCAAAATGCTGAATATTAAATTTTTTTTTTGCGCGCGCAACCGCAATATTTACTAATTCTGAACGAATTTTGGAATCGCTGCCGAATGCGCCAAACGAAAAATATTTAGTCAAATCCCACCGTCCGATTTTTATATAAGCGCCGGCTTCTATATTGCCTGTTAATAATCCGATAATATAATTGTCATTATTTGTTATTTTTTCAAGATATTCTATTACATTTGTGATGACTGGATTATGCGGAAATATACTGATTTCATATTTTAAATGATAAATGTATTTTTCGTAAATTTCCTTTTTTTTTTCGTCTAATAGTTTTAGCGGCAGATTTGCGATAGTCATTATATCTTCATAAATTTTCGGGTCTGTCTTGCCGTAAAAATTTACTTTATATACCGCGTCTTTGATGCCGAAAATTTTAAAAAAAGTTTTGTCAAGCGCGCGTAAACCAGCGCCGTCTAATTTTACTAATGTGCCGTCAACATCAAATAATAATAATTTTTTGCTCATATTTCCTGCGAATGTTCCTTAATACTTTTTATTGTAAGTTTTTCTTTTTTTAGATAATATAATCCGCCTAATATTATCGGCAGCGTGCCAATAGCCCAAGACACCCACGCAAAACTTGCGGCAAGATTCGAGTTTGCTATTGAATAATATTTGAACGCTATCATTGTCATATAATGATAAGTGCCGATAAATCCGGGCGCAGCCGGTATCATTACTCCGATAATAGTAAATCCTAAAATTATGAATGCTATATAAAAATCTATTTTTATACCAAAACTCAAAACCATCAAATAAGTATAAAGTCCGCAAATAAACCATATTAACAGCGAATATAATATTGAATTCAATAATGATTTAAAATTTGAAAAGACTTCTAATCCTTGAATAAATGATAATAATATTTTTTCTACTTTTTGCTTTATTTTTTTTGGCAAGAAAAACAAAAATTTTAAAGTAATTGCTATCGTATGCGTTTTGAATATTTTTAAAAGCACAACAAACATTAAAGCGGCAATATAAAAAATTGAAACTAAATATACTAAATTTATAATTGGAAATGATAGGTCTATTGTGTTATTCGAATTTTTAGCGATTTCAAAAAAAAAGCCGAATAGAAATTCGCTGGTCCTTGAGAGCGCCGGCATATTTTCAAATGTTATTTTTGCCAATGCGCTTTGCGGAGAAATTATCACGGCGATTAGAAATAACAATATCGAAGCGCAGCCGTCTAATATTCGTTCAATCACTACAGTTGAAAATGCGCTGGTTTTGCTGATTTTTTCTTTATCGCCAATCAGATAAGCGCGCGCAAATTCGCCTAATCGCGCGGGCAGAATTATTAATAACATAAATGAAATCCAAATAATCGGATATAAATTTCTAAAACTAATTTTTTTTAAAGGGTGCAATAATATTTTCCAGCGCAATGTTTTTAAATAATATACAGATAAATACAAAGGCGCTATTAAAAGATAATATAGAAAATTTACTTGTTTGAATGATTTCCATACTTCTATAAAATCAACATTTTTCATTGAAAGATATATAAAAAATATGCTAATTAAAATTCCGAATATTAATTTAAAATATTTTTTCATATCATTCCCTATCTATATAATGCAATAATTAAAATAATTGAGATTGTCCACAATAAAAAATTTATAAGCAGACCTTTATCTTTTAATAATAAATTTTCGGGTTCGCCGCCTTCGTTATTATAAATGATGATATAAATATATCGTAATATTCCATATACTACAAATGGAATAGTATATTTTAAATTGTCTGTGTGAAATTGCTGACGCGTGCGTTCTGACATACAATACAACGAATACGCTATAATTGCGGCGCTTGAAATTATTAAAATAAAATAATCTGTTATTGTCGTCGTATATTCTTTTAAATTTTTTCTGTGACTATTAGCATTTTCGCCTAATGTAATTAATTCATTGCGCCGCTTGCCAAAACCTATTAATAATGCCAGTAAAAATGAACAAAGCAACAGCCAGTTCGATATTTCTACATTAATAATAAAAGCGCCAGCAATTGCGCGAATGACAAAGCCGATAGCGATAATTATTACATCTAATATCACAAAATTTTTTAGATAAAACGAATAAGCGCAAGTAATAGCAAAATAGAATAATAATGAATATAGAAAATATTTGGTGGTAGGACTAACTAAATAGCCGATAATTAATCCGATTATTAATAAAACAATCGAAAAAATTAATGCTTGATTGACTGATATTTTATCCGCTGCAAGTGGTCGATTTTTTTTTTGGGGGTGTAATCTATCTTTTTCTTTGTCGCATATATCATTAATTATATAGATACTGCTTGAAGTCAAACAAAATGCTATAAATCCCAAAATTGTTTTTAATATAGCGGATAAATCAAAAAATTTTACAGCAAAAATCAAAGCTGCAAAAACAAAAATATTTTTGAGCCATTGTTTAGGTCTCGCAAGAATGAAAAGATTATATATTATTATCATTTTTTTTGAAACTATACCATTCAAGAATAGCTATTATACCGAATACCATAAATGTATGTAGAATAATTATTATGGCGTCAATGAGCGTTAATTTTGTTAATAATGTAGCAGTTATACCTGTTGATAAAGTCGCTAAATATATTATTAATACAGCGGCGCGTTGCGAGAGCCCTAAATTTACTAATCTATGTGAAAAATGCCGTTTATCTGCTTTGAATATAGATATTCCTAATTTTCTGCGAATAAAGATAACTGACAGCGTATCGTATAGCGGAATGAACAAAACCAATACAGGTATTAATATTGGCAGCCGCGTTAATAGCGAGAATTTAAGATAACTATTATTGATAGCAATAACAGACACAAAAAAACCTAAAAATAAACTGCCGCCATCCCCCATAAATATAGAAGCAGGATTATAGTTGAATAAAAGAAAACCGGCAGCGCTGAAACTCAACAATAAACATATTAAAGCATTATTATATTCATTTTGAGTGATGGCAATTATAAAAAATAAAAATAATGATATTGCCGCAATGCCTGCTGATAAGCCGTCCATATTGTCTAATAAATTAAAAGAATTAGTAATTATAACAATCCAACAAATAGTTATAATTAGATTAATAATATTATAGCGAAAAAAATCAATTTTTACTCCTGCAATAAATACGACTATAATCGCTGCGATTATTTGACATATTAATTTGGTCAGCGGTTTTAAATGTTTTATGTCGTCTATTATTCCGATAATAAGCATAAAAACCGCAGTAGCTAAAATAATTATAAATTTGAAATCGAATATTATCAAAGCGCCGTATTTGTAATTATAAAATAACAGAGAAATTATAAAGCCAGAAAATATCGCTATTCCGCCTAATAATGGTATTGGTTTAGTATGGATTTTTCTGGCGTTTGGAATATCTACAATATTAAAAAAAACCGCGATTTTCTTTACTATTATCGTTGATATTATAGCGCAAATAAACGCACATACAGCGCTCGGAATCAAACCATAGTTATATAAGAATTTATATCTTTTGAAATAATCTAATAATACTTCTAAATAATCAAACATTAATATATTGTAAAATCATTATTAAATTTTATACAATTTGCATTTTATTTTTTTCTCGTTTTTAAGAGCATTGCGCGTATCAACAACGATAATCTGTTCATCAGTCAAAATTTTGGACCAGTTATATACAGAATGTCCTGCAGTAATAACAACTAAATCAAATTTTTTTATGATGTTTTTATCAAGCGATACAGAATGATATAATTTATTGTCAATTACCACTTCAGGCACAAAAGGATCATTATATGAAATTACCGCTTTTTGTTTTTCTAATTTTTCAATAATTGTAATTGCTGGTGATTCGCGCATATCGCTGATATTTGCTTTATATGTTATGCCCATTACTAATATTTTTGAACCGTTGATACATTTTTTTGCGTCATTAAGCGCTTGCGAAATTTTTGAAATAACATAATCAGGCATTAAACTATTTACTTCGTCGGCTAATTCAATAAAGCGCGTTGTAAAATTATAGAATTTTGCTTTCCACGATAAATACAATGGATCTATTGGTATGCAATGTCCGCCTAACCCCGGACCTGGATAAAAAGGCATAAAACCAAACGGCTTCGTTGCCGCCGCATCTATTACTTCCCAAATGTCTATACCTAATTTATCGCACATTATAGCCATTTCATTTACTAATCCAATATTTACTGCGCGAAAAGTGTTTTCTAATAATTTCACTAATTCCGCAGTCTGCGTAGAACTTACTGAAATAACCGTATCTATTACTTGTGAATAAAATAATTTGCTTATTTCACAACATTTTGGCGTTGTGCCGCCTACTACTTTCGGCGTATTTTTAGTGTTATATTTTTTGTTGCCGGGATCTACGCGCTCTGGCGAAAATGCTAAATAGAAATCTTCGCCGACTTTTAAACCACTTTCTTCTAATAATGGTCTGACTACTTCTTCTGTGGTGCCAGGATATGTCGTACTTTCTAATATTACTAATTGTCCTTTTCTGATATATTTTTGGATTTCTGTTACTGCCGTTATTATAAAAGACACATCGGGATCCTTTGATTTTCTTAAAGGCGTAGGCACGCAAATATTTATTGTGTCTAATTCTGAAATAACAGAAAAATCATTTGTCACGCGTAAAAGTCCTGATTTTACTAATCTCGCCACATCGCTTGATTGAACATCAATTATATACGATATACCTTTGGAAATTTTTGAGATTACATCATTTGAAATATCTATGCCAGTCACATAAAAACCTGCTTTAGCAAATTCTACAGCTAACGGCAGTCCGACATAGCCAAGTCCAATAATTCCAACTTTTGCAGTTTTATTTTTTATTTTTTTTGATAAGTTTGTCATATACTTCACCTCAAATTAATGTTTTTTTTTCTTCTATAACTGAATTTAATAATTCGACAATTTTTATTTTTGGGTTATATCCGATAAAATTTTTGATTTTGGAAATATCAGGCACCCTGTATTTCATATCTTCAAATCCGCTTGAAAAAGCGTCTTTATAATCTATGTATTGTATTTTTGATTTGCTGTTTGTTAATTTTATTACTAATTCCGCTAATTCTCTAATAGTTATCGGATCATTATTGCCTATATTGAAAATTTCGCCAAATGAATTTTTCGTTTCTGACAATTTTATCAATGCCCAAACTACATCATACACAGAAGTAAAACTGCGAGTCTGCGTGCCGTCGCCATAAACAGTAATTGCTTCGTTTTTTAATGCCTGCATTATAAAACGAGGAATAACCATACCGTATTGTCCTGTCTGCCGCGGACCGCAAGTATTGAATAATCGCACGATTGTGACTGGCAGTTTGCGCTCGCGATAATATGCGAACGCTAAAAATTCATCAAACATTTTAGAGCAAGCGTAGCCCCAACGCGTAATAGCAGTAGAGCCAATCACGCTATCATCAGTTTCATTAAAAGGCGCATTTTCGTTTTTGCCATATACTTCTGATGTAGATGTTATTAATAGCGGTTTATTATTGTTTTTATGACAATATTCAAGCATTATTTCAGTGCCGCGGACATTTATTAATAATGATTTAAGGGCATTTTCGATTATATATTTCACGCCTACAGCAGCGGCTAAATGATATACATAATCCGCTTCGCTTATTAGTTTATCCATTAATTTTTCATTTAATATCGTATCTATATATTTTGTAAAATTTGGGTGATTCTCAAATGATTTGATGTTGTTAAGCGAACCAGTAGATAAATCGTCAATAATAATTACTTTATGCCCTTGTTTGAGTAATGTTTCTGCTAAATGCGAACCAACAAAACCCGCGCCGCCTGTAATTAAATAATTCATTATATTATCCTAAAAAAATATATAAAAATCAATTTAAAAAACAAAAACTATACAATATCTATATTTTTTTGTCAATAAATTTTAAGTGTTATTAGCGCAATATTTTTTATCAAATTCATCGAAATTATTTGATGATATTAATTCAAATATTAATTTTATTTTTTTTCAGGTCCTAATATTATAAGCGTATCGTTTTCTTTTATTATTGTATTATGCGCTGGATTAAAAATAAATTCGCCGTCTAATGATTTTACAGCTACTACTATTACTCCTGTGCGCATAGGCAATTTTATTTCTTTTAATGTTTTATTTATTAATATAGATTGCGCTGGAATTTTTATTGTCTCTATTCTTATAGTCGCATTATGATCGTCGTATAATAATGTATCAACAAAATCAGCAACTTCCGGTCTTAACGCAATCGTAGCCATTCTTTTAGCGCCGATAAAGTTTGGCAATATTATTTTATCAGCGCCGGCGCGCAGTAATTTTGCGCGCGATTTCGGCGATATGCAGCGCGCGACAATTTTTATTTTTGCGTTTAATCCGCGTGCGCTTAATACCGTGAATGTATTTTGCGCATCGTCGTTTAATGCCGCTAATAAACATTTTGCGCGGCTGATGCCGGCTTGTATTAAAATATCATCGTTTGCCGCGTCGCCTTCGATAAAATAACATTGATTATCTAAATAATTTTCTAATTTTTGACGAACATTTGGATTTATGTCTATTACTACAAATTTTTCGTTTTTTTTGATAAATTCCGAGGCTATTTCAAAACCAAGTTCGCCGACGCCGCAAAGAATTATATGATTGGATAATTTGTCAATCATTTTTAATAATCTCCTTTTTTTGATGATATTGTTATAATATTCAAATAATATTGTTGAGGCAAATACATTGATACTTTGGATAAATATGGTTATTCCTAATATTATTAAAATTATAGTTAGATATTTGCCCGGCTCTGATAATGCTTGACCGGCGTATAAACCGGTTGTTGTGACTGTGATTATTGTCATATATAAAGCATCGGAAAATGGCATATTTTCTATATACATATAACCGCCGATGCCTAATGCGAATAATAAAACTATTTTTAAAATAATTTTAATAATTTTTTCTTTCATTAATTTTTTAGGTTATTGCTTTATTTGCAGATTCCATAATTTGAAAAAATAATCTTTAAAATAATTTGTCGCTTTTGGAATGTCTAATAATATATTCGCTTCGTTATACATAAACATTGCGCCGTAGCCCCAGTTGGTCGATCCGATTAATACCTTATCGTCTATAATAACTAATTTTGAATGCGTGATTTTGTCTTTCGGATCATAACGCACTTCTATGCCGTTTTCTGTTAAATATGATATTACTTCATTATTGAATTGATTTAATAAATCATTGTAATCGCTTAATTCTGTTATGAGTTTTACATCTGCTCCGCGATTATGCGCTTCTATTAATAAATCTAATAATTGTTTTATCGGATTTTCGTCTGAACTCTCGTCAAATCTTAAACCATACATATAAATATAAATGTATTTTTTGGAATTTGTAATTAGTTCTTTTACTTTTGGCAGATACGCGCGATTGACAATCGGCTCGGCGTTGGTTAATTTAAAATTTTCTAAATTCGGCTCTTTATTTGAATCGCGCCATAAAGAATTAAAATATTCAGTATAATAATTCGCTAATCCGGAATTTTTTATATAAATGTTCGTTTCATTATTATTTAGAATTGATTGATAACTTAAATTCGTTGAGCCGAGTAAAACCGCTGTTCTATCGAATATAAACATTTTACAATGAGTTTTGCGCCGCTCTGTATCTAATTTGTATTGAATATTTGTTTTGTTTATCCGTTGATATGATTTTAATGTTTTGTCTTTTAATTCTGATTCTGATAATATCCGTATTTTCACACCGCGTTTTTCAGCGTCTTTGAGTTTGTCTAATATTTGATAAATTACTCTATCTGGATTTAATTGAAAATGAACAATATCAATTGTGTATTTGCTTTCGTCTATTGCTTTTAATAACACAGGCAAATAATCTTGATTGCACGCAAAAATTATATCAGTATCTTCAAGCGTATTTGAATATTCAATCTGCTGCGGCGGGATAGCGATATTTTCGCTGTCAGTAGATTTTTTTTGATCTTTTTCCTGACAAGCAAATAATATAGAAATTACAAAAATTAAAAAAAATATTTTTTTTAGCATATAGACGCTTTATTTTTTATTATTAAATTTAAGTTGTAAATATTAAATCAAATTTTAGAAAAATCAATTGAATTTTTATAAATTATTTATTACACTTATTGTTTAATTTAGATTTTTGATAATAGAAGAAGAGGCATTAATTTGATTAGCGTAATGAAAATCACTAAAATTATTTTCTGTGCGATGATGATTTTATATTTTTGCGCTTGTTCAAAACCAGAAAAAAAAAGCGAACAGCTGAATAATCAGTCAACATTAGCGGCTGTTGCAGATACCTCAGAAAAAAAAATCAAAGATGAATTTGTAATTACCGCTGTTAAAAAAAATAATAATTATTTTGCCGTTGAATTAAATAACTGTTTTACTATTAATTTTATTGAATTAGAAGGTAATAAATTATTGCTGCCTGCCAATCGCAATCCGAATACAAAAAAAGAATTCAAATATATTTCAGCGGACAGCGTATTAATTGAAAATTTTTTTGAAAAAATGAAAAAAACATTAATTGAATTTTCAAAAAATCCAAATATGACATTTGCTGAAAATTATAAGAAATTTACGCCTCATATAGTTGATATAAATATTATTCCAGAGGAGCCAATCAAAAAAACAAAAAAAAATATTAAGAAACGCAAGCAGCCGATTAAAGCGTCTGTTACGCTTGTATCTGAACAGGGCTTAATAATTACTAATATTTTAATAAGCGAACAAAAAGATAAATTAGTAGTCGGCTGGCCTCAAATTATTTATAATAAAAAAAGAATACCAGTAATTGAATTTAAAAATAAAGATGATTTTATTGAATTGAATAATCTTATTTTGAATAAATATTTTGAAAAAATAGCAGTTAAATAATTTTTTTATTAGGGATTTTTTTATGAAAAAAATCAAATATATTTTTATAATGATTTTGATTTTCAATGCGATTAGTTGCTCAAAAAAAGGCGATTATTCAGCGGTCCGTGAAAGATTGCAAGAATTGAAAAAAACGCAGAATGCTGATATCGACACTCTCCAAAAAAATGCTAAAGAATTTGATGAAATAACATCTATCATGCTTACGGCATTTGAAGGAAATTTTCTGTTGTCTCGACAATTAGGAATAAAATTTTTACAAAAAGAAATGTATGATTTGGCAATTGAATATTTGTCAAAAGCGCTCGCAATAAAACCAGAAGATGTAGATGCCAATTATTATTTAGGCGTAGCTTATGCGTATAAAGGAAAATACGATAAATCATTTAGTTTTAAAGCTGAAGATTTATTTAAAAAAGCATTATCTTTTCAGCCGGATAATTCGATAATTATGTATTCATTGAGTATTTTGTATTATTATCAATTAGACAAAAAAAACGAAGCAATCGAACTAATGAAAAAATCAGTTGAACGCGCCGGCGCGACAGAATATAAACCTGCTGCGATGCTCGGCAAATATTATTATAATTCAGGAGAATATTTTGAAGCGATAAACTATATAAAAGAAGCGTTGAATAAAACAACGAGCAAAGAACTCAAAGCGCAGTTTTCTTTGAATTTAGCGCATATTTATTCAAAAGTGAATGATGCTGCGAATTCTGATTTATATAAAAAACAAGCAAAATCGTTTAATCCTAAAATTGATATTGAAAAATCAATGCAAAACTTCGAATAATGGATAATATTACAGCGGCATTATTATTATATTCAATTGACGATATTAACAGCAAACGCTTTAAAGAGTTGATTGATAATTTTAATGAACCGAAAAATGTATTTAACGCTTCAGAAAAAGAATTAAAAAAAATTAATAATATAACTTCAAAAATAATTTATAAAATTCAGCGCGCAAAATTATCCGCTGAAATTTCTGATATTTTAGAAACTTGTAAAAAACATAATTTTAATATTATTTATTACGGCGCAAAGGACTATCCTGAAAATTTAGCGAATTTAGAAATGCCGCCGCCGATTCTATATACTACTCAAAATTTAATTGCAAAAGATAATAATGCCGTCGCGGTAATTGGCTCGCGTTTCGCTTGTAAATACGCTGTCGGAGTAACTGAAAATTTTACTGAAAAACTTTGTAATTGCGGATTTACTATTGTCAGCGGCTTTGCAAAAGGCATTGATATTTGCGCTCATAATACAGCGGTAAAATCTAATGGCCGCACAATTTGCGTGCTCGGCACAGGGCTAATGAGAAAATGCATTTATCCTGCTGAACATAGATATTTTTATGATAAATTTTTAGAAAATCCGAATGTGGTATTTTTAACTGAATATCCGCCGAATACAATTGCCGCCAAACAAAATTTTCCGGCGCGCAATAGAATAATCAGCGGGTTGTCGCTCGGAGTTTTAGTAGTGCAAGCAGGCAAAAAAAGCGGAGCGTTGATTACCGCAGAAATGGCGCTCGAACAAAATCGCGAAGTTTTTGCGATACCAGATAGAATCGGCAGTATTAATAGTTTCGGCACTAACGAACTTATTAAATTAGGAAAAGCGAAATTAACGCAGTCAGTAGATGATATTTTAGATGAATTACGGCCTGATTATTCAGAATTTAATACTGTCGAACAAGTGTCAATTGCAACCAAAAAATTAAAACTTTCAGAATTTGAAGAAAAAGTATTAAATACTTTGACTCCGCTTCCAAGAAAATTATCTGATTTAGCGGACGCATTGGATATGCCAGAGCATAATCTTGCCGCTGTTTTGACAAAATTAGAACTAAAAAATTTAGTCCGTCAATTACCCGGACATTTGTATTGTATAAAATAATTCAATTTGTAAAAACATAATTGTATAATATCAATTTTTTTTGAAAAAATTACGCCTGCACTCAAACTAAAATAAAAAAAACTTGACAAGCGTTATATTTTTAATAATATAACGATAGTGGTTATTTGAAAAATTAAATTAAAAAAAATGAAAATTTGTGTGCAAGGTAATAAAAAAACCGGGAAGACAACATTTATAAAAAATAATTATCCGAAAAATGTTGTCGGATTAATTACGCGCAGAACAAGGGCAGGCGTGATAATTGGCTATATGCGCGACCATAAAATTTTGAAATGGAAAAAATGCGGGAAAATAGTAAATAACAAGATGACAGCAATAATCGAAGTATTTGAAAACTTCGGCGTAGAAATAATTAATAAATTAATGAAAGTAAAAAATAAAACTATTGTTATTGACGAAATTGGTTTTTTAGAATTACAAGCGCCGAAATATTGTGCGGCATTAAAAAAATTATTAAATGAAAAAAATGATATTATTGCCGCGCTGCGCAATGAATCAAATGAATTAATAGATTATTTTAAAAATAATGTCAATAAAATTTACTTGACAGATAAAATTAAAAAATAATAAATCGCTTTTTAATTTTTAATAAGAGTTTGCAGGAGTTTTTTGATGAATATAAAACGAGTTATAATAATTGCTGTATTTACAGCATTATGGAGCGCATTAGAAATTGTTATCGGTCCGTTTTTGCATCATCTCCCGGCGTCGCCGCTGCCGTCCGGCGCAATTATGTCAATATTTATTATTCCGATATTATCAATTGTTTATTGCATTGACAATAAATATGGAATAATTACATTTATTGGTTTTTTAACAGCGATATTCAAATTAGCGTCATTAAGCGGCGTGAAATTTCCGCCGTCAATCGGCATTTTTTTTAATGCTTGCATATTTGATATTTTTATT
The DNA here is from genome assembly GCA_029551925.1 of bacterium. Classification (GTDB taxonomy): domain Bacteria; phylum JAGOBX01; class JAGOBX01; order JAGOBX01; family JAGOBX01; genus JAKPEO01. The sequence continues at coordinate 13,350 of JAKPEO010000086.1, read as the reverse complement.
AGAATTTTGCCGCTGGAAAATTTAAAATTTCGGATTTTCATTGCAGGCATTTGTTCTGCGATTGCCGGCTCTATAACCGGCCGTTTAATAGGCGGTTTTTTAATTAAGGCATATACAAATAAGACACTGCCTTTTATTTTAGCATATTTAGGGATACCGGCATTTAATGCGCTGATTGGCGGAATTTTAGGCGCTATTATAGCGATTATTACTGTTGATAGATTAAAGAAAAATTTAGAAGTTTATAAAATGTTAAATGATAAAAATTAAAAATTTTAGTTGTTCTTATAATTCTCATAAAAATCTTATTAATAATTTGAATGTTGAAATTAATGACGGTGAAGCATTAATTATTTGCGGAAAATCCGGCGCAGGCAAATCTACTTTATTAAATATTATTTCCGGGATAAGTCCGAATTTAATAAAAGTTAATATGTCTGGTATTATCGAAATTTTAAATAATCGGGCATCGACATTTGTATTTCAAAATCCGCATATCTATTCATTTGCTAATATTGCTCTTGAAGAATTATCATTTGAATTAGAAAATTTAGGCATAGCGCCAGATGAAATTGTAAAAAAAATAAATGAAATATCAATAATTTTAGATTTAAAAAAAATATTATTGAAAAACTTAGTTGATTTATCAGCCGGGCAGAAGATGAAGGTGTCTATTGCTTCTGCATTAATCACCACTCCGGATATTTTGTTATTTGACGAGCCGCTGCCAGCGCTTGACAAAGAATGTCAACTAAAATTTATTGACATATTAAATCAATTAAAGAAAAACGGCAAAACTCTGATAATCGCCGAACATTTAATCGCGCCGTTATTGCCTATTGCGGATAAAATATTGTTTTTTAATGATAATTATGATTACAAAATTTTTAATGCGCCATTTAATAATGATGATTATGAATATCTCTTTAATGCTGGCATTCGTTCAAAAAAAATAAATTATGCTGTTTTTAATAACGGCAAAATTCAAAATGAAGCGATAATAAAATTGAATAATGTTTCATTTGGCTATGAAAAAAATAAAATATTTGAAAATCTAAATTTTGATTTTTTTAAAGGCGAATTAATGGGAATAATAGGCAATAATGGCAGCGGCAAAACCACATTTTTAAAATTACTCGCTGAAATATTGAAAATCGATCAAGGTATGATTGAGATTATCGGTAAATCAGCATACATAGACCAGAATCCAGACAGATTATTATTTGAAAAATCTGTTTTTGATGAAATATCAGTCGGCAGCAGATTAGATAAAGAATCAATAGAAAATATTATGAAAAAATTAGATATTTTGAAATTAGCATCGCGGAATCCGCTGCATTTAAGTATCGGCGAAAAACATAGAGTGGCGGTAGCATCAGCGCTGGCGCAGGAGCCGGATATTATTTTATTAGACGAACCGGCAAGCGGATTGGATTTTTATCATTTAAAAGATATGTTTGACGAACTAAAAAAAATGGTTAGAGAACAGCAAAAGACAATAATAACAGCGTCAAATGATTTAGAATTATTAGAATTATATTGCGACAGAATTATAAATATCGAAGATTTAAAAAAATCTAAAAAAGGCGAAAAATTAAAAAATGCTACGGCATAATGCTTTTAGTTATAAATTTAAAAATACTATCGTTCATAAATTGAACGCTATATTAAAATTATTATTTTTATTAGCGATTATTATATCAAATATATTTCATCATAATTTTTTGGTATTGATAATATTATTTGCGCCGCTACTAATTTTATATTTTATCGCTGATTTTACGATTATTGATTTTTTTAAAGATTTGAAGTTTGTATTTTATTTGTTTTTGTTTGGAGCGCTGCTCTGGCTGATTTATAGATACGCATCTATAATATATTTAATTGAGATATTTTTAAAAATGTTAGTTTTTTTTACTGCTTTTTCATTGTTTTTTAGGACTACTAATTTACAACAGTTTATATTTTATTTTCGGAAAATTCTGCCGTTTAAAATAATTATGATTTGCGCTGTGAGTATAAGATTTATACCTATATTTGCCGCGGAATTGAGTAATATTATAGAATTGCAAAAAAGACGGGGGGTGAAATTTAATCTAAAAAATTTAGTGTTTGGCAGAACTATACTTGCTATTATTATTCCGCTTATAATTCGGACTTTGAAAATAGCGGAAGAACTTACTAATTACGCGTATATCAAAAAATTTGGCGCTGTAAAAAATCGAACTTATATTTACGACAGCGCAAAAATCAAAGATTATTTTAATCAAAAAAATTAGTTTATTAAAAGGGGGAACAGAGATTTATGAAAATTTTTAAAGTATTAGGAGTTTTGTTATTTTTTACTTTATTAGTTAATAGCGTGAGCGCTATTGAATTATTTGATTTAGGCGAAATTACTGTGACTGCTAAAAAAACAGAAGTTGTAAACGCCGCGCCGACTATTAAAATTACAGCAGACAAAATTTTAGAATTAAATGCTCAAAATATCGGCGAATCTTTTAAATTTAGCCAGTCAACAATTTTTAGACAAGGGCGTTTAAAAAGAGAATATTATTTGAATGTGCGCGGCCTCGACCAAGAACAAATTGTAGTGTTAGTTGACGGTATGCCGTTAAATCAGCCGTATGATGGAGTATTAGATTTACAAAATATAATGACTGCTGATATTGCTGAAGCATCGCTAATTAAAGGTTCGGCATCGCCAATTTATGGCGGTCAGGGTATAGCCGGAGTATTGAATATTATCACAAAAAAAAGCGCAGATAAAAATGGCCATATAAATTTTCAATACGGCACGGCAAATTCTAAAAAAATAGATTTTAATTTATCCAAAAAAATAAATAAATTCAATTTTTTTATTGCAGGAAATTATAATACCGCAGACTATCAAAAACTTTCAGAAAATTATACGATAAGAAATTTATTTGGCGATACTCAAACGCATTATATTGACGATAAAAAATTAAATAATACAGATTATATAAAGCGTTCATTTTCATTTAAAACTATATATGATTTATCAAATAAATCTGTCGTGGGATTTACAACAGAATATTATAATAATGATTTAGGAGTGGCGCCGCATTTTGTTACAAATATTAGCAACTGCACCGAACAATTTAGAAAATGGCGCTGGACAAATTGGGAACGCGCAACATATAATATAATTTATAAATACGAAGATGACGGTTTCGGTTTAAAAACGCGGATATTCTTAGATAATTTTGATAATACCTTAACTAAAACTAACTATTTAGGCGACACTTATTTAAGCGCTGTTTCGATGTATGACGATAGATTAATGGGCGCTAATATTGCATTATCTAAGAAGTTTGAAAAATTAAATACAGAATTAAGTTTAAATTATAAAGAAGACAAGCATTCAGAACAAGGCAAAGTCACAGAACCGTGGTTGACATTCAAATCTCGCGCATATTCGTTTGGAAATTTGAATACTATTGATTTTGATTCTTTGAAATTGCAATTAGGCGCAAGTATTGATATATTTGATAAAGTATCAGCGCAGGAATTAATAAGCAATAATGCTGTTGATACTATTACAGGTAAAAGCGTAGAGACATTCAATCCCTATTTTTCTACAATGTATAATTTTGATAATAGTAATCATATGAGTTTTTCCTATGCTCGCAAAGTGAAATTTCCGACATTAAAAAATCTTTATAGTCGCGGAGTAGATGGCGCGCAAAGCCCGGGCAATCCTAACTTAAAAGCCGAGCAGTCAGATAATTTAAATTTATTATTGGAACATTTGATAAAGGAAGGGAAATTATCATTAGGAATATTCTATTATGATATTGATAATCACATTATATTTAATAATAATACTGGAACATACATACAATTTGATGCGAGAATTTACGGCATAGAATTATCCGGCTTAAAAAAAATTAATAAATTTTCAGTTGATGGCTCTATAACATTAATGAAAGCGCGCGATGATTCTAATAAATTGTCGAGCGCTGATATTGAATATCGTCCGAAGGTTCAAGCGAATGCGGGACTATCTTATTTGGATAATGGCTATAAAATTAATTTGAATAACAAATATGTCGGAAAACAGACATATTATGAATACAGAAAAATTTATCAACCTAACAATCCAGTAATTAGAAAATTAGACGATTATATTTTAACTGATATGAGAATAGAAAAAACATTTAAAGAACAATATAGTATTTATTTCAATATTCAGAATCTGTTTGATACGGATTATTATGATATGATGTATATTCCGGGGGCTGGTAGAAGTTATTATATCGGCTGTTTAACAAAATTTTAGTTGGTGCCAAAACACGCAAATAGCCAAAGTAAGTTTAGAAATTTCTAAACTTACTTTGGCTATTTGTATTTATATTTATTTTATTTTTTTGCCTTCTGAATTTATCTAATATATATTTAGATTTTCATCAAAAATTGAAAAAACATTTGACAAAATAAAATTGTAAATATAAAATAACATAAAATATTTTTGTGGAGTAATTTATTATGATGAAAATAACAGATTTACAACCGACAAAAACTTTAATAGATAAAATTGAAAAGAAAAATGATATAGTAGAAAAACGAAAATCTGAAGGATTGGAATTAACTAATAGTTTTGCTTCGTATTTAAAAGACCAATTGATTGATACAAATAATGCGCAATTTCATGCAGAAGAATTAAATAAAAAATTAGTGCTCGGAGAAATATCAAATGTTCATGATGTGATGATTGCCGGGCAAAAAGCCAATATGGCACTTGAATTTACAATGCAAGTAAGAAATTTATTGATGAACGCTTACAATCAATTAACAATGCTGCGTTAAGTTGTTAAGTTGACATATAAAAAACCAAAAAAATATTCTTTCAGGAGAAATCTAAATTATCTATGGCTCGTCAAACTAAAAACAGCAATACAAGATATTGTTCATTTTGTCAGCGCAGTGAATTACAAGTAGAAGGAATATTAATTTCCGGACCAGGCGTATATATTTGTGAAGAATGTATTAATGTTTGTAATTCGATAGTAACAGAAAAAAAAAAGGAATTATCTGTATTAGGTGGTAAACTAAAATTTCATTTTGATTTATTGCCGAAAGAAATATATGAAATTTTATCACAATATGTTATTGGTCAAGAAGAAGCGAAAAAATCATTGGCAGTAGCAGTATATAATCACTACAAAAGAATAAATAATCCTGTAATAAATAATACAGAAATAGAAAAAAGCAATATTTTAATGATAGGACCTACTGGCGTAGGAAAAACATATATAGTAAAAACATTAAGCAAAATATTGAATGTTCCGAATGTAATCGGCGATGCAACAACCTTAACGCAAGCCGGATATGTTGGCAGTGATGTCGAAGAATTATTATCGCGGTTAGTCACAGCGGCTGACGGTAATATTGAAACTGCTGAACGCGGGATAGTATATATTGATGAAATAGATAAAATTGCGAGAAAATCTGAAAATCCGTCTATTACACGCGATGTTTCTGGCGAAGGCGTGCAGCAAGCGTTATTAAAATTAGTAGAGGGCTATAAAGCAACAGTTCCGCCTGACGGCGGTCGCAAACATCCGCATCAAAAATTATTGCTTGTTGATACTTCGCATATATTGTTTATCGCTGGCGGCAGTTTTGAGGGATTAGAAAAAATTATCGAGCGTAGAATACACAGTAAAACTATGGGGTTTGGCGCAAAACCGATTTCAAAATCCGAACAGCGCGATATATCTGATATAATTTCGCAAGTCGAACCGCACGATTTAATAAAATTCGGCATTATTCCAGAATTAGTCGGCAGATTTCCAATAATTACTACATTTCGCGAATTAACTGACGAAGATTATAAAAGAATATTAATTGAACCAAAAAATTCTATTATCAAACAATATAAAGAAATAATGGCATTAGACAATATTGATTTATCATTTACAGAAGAGGCATTAAATATGATAATCAAAATAGCCAAAAAACGCAAGACTGGTGCGCGCGGATTAAGAGGAGTGGTAGATACTCTTTTAAAACAGCCGATGTTTCAACTTCCGACTAAAAACAAAAAGAAACAAGAATTTGTAATAGACGGAAAATATGTATTAACCACTTTAAATATAAAAGAAGAAGACCTAAAAAAAGTCAGTTGATTTTTTTTTATTCTCTAACAAAGATAGACGCTTCTAAAAATGTTAGATTTCTCTAAAAATTTTTTTTCTGAAAAAGTCAGTCCAGACGATATACCTGATAATATTTTAAAAGCCGCAAAAATTTCCGGCGCTATTGACAAAATAATTTTTTATAACCAAGAAAACAATTTTACAATTTTTAAGTTTTTAATTTCAGCTACTAATATTTCTGTTATTTGTAAAGGCAAAGTTATTGAGCCGTGCGAAGGAATGCAGCTTGAACTTGACGGATATTGGGCAAATGACAAAATATACGGGCTGCAATTTTGTTTTACTGATTGTGAAATACTCACTCCGACCACGCCGGAAGCGATAATAAAATATTTAGGGTCTGGGCTGATTAAAAATATCGGTATAAAGACCGCTGAAAAAATCGTGGCGGTATTTGGCGCGCAAACCTTGCAGATTATCGAAAATTTTCCTGAACGATTGAAGGAAGTGCATAATATCGGCGATGCCAAAATGAACGCAATAATCAATGGCTATCGCAATCATCAAAATATAAAAAATATAATGCTGTTTCTTGCAGAACATAAAATTTCGATAAAATTCAGTTATAAATTATTTAAAAATTACGGCAATGACACAATAAAAATTTTGCAGGAAAATCCGTATATTTTAATCAAAGATATAAAAGGTATTGGTTTTAAAAAAGCAGATGAAATTGCAATAAAACTCGGATTTAGTGAAGACGACGACAGAAGAATAATTAATGCGATATTTTATATTTTAACAGAAGCTGCGGAAAAGGGCCATAGTTTTTTGATAGAAGAAGAGGTTATTAATGAAACTTATGAATTATTAAAAATTGAAAAGACCAAAATTAAAGAATTATTAGAAAATAAAGAAAAAATCTCAAACGCTGATATTTTAATAGATGAAAATAAAATTTATTTAAAATGGAATTACTATTGCGAACGAGGAATATCTGAAAGATTAAAAGCGTTAATTGCGCAGCGCCGGCTGTTAATATTATTTGATGAAATTACGATAAACGAAGAAATAAAAAAAATTGAAAATCTTGAAAAAATAAAATTATCAGACACTCAAAAAAATGTTATAAAATCAGCGTTATTAAATAAAGTGTTTGTGCTAACCGGCGGTCCGGGCACTGGCAAAACAACCATAACAAATTTTATTGTAAAATTATTTAATAAGAAGAAGATGTCAGTAAAATTATGTTCGCCGACTGGCAGAGCCGCTAAAAGATTGAGCGAATTAACATACGAGCAAGCGCAGACTATACATAGATTATTGGAATATTCGCCGCAGCAAGGATTTCAGCGCAATGAGAATAATAAATTACCTGTTGATGTTTTAATAATAGATGAATTTAGTATGGTCGATATATATTTGTTTTATAATTTACTAAAAGCGCTTAATGACGATACGATTTTAATAATGATTGGCGATGTGAATCAATTGCCGAGCGTCTCGGCAGGTAATTTATTAAACGATATTATCAAGTCAGAAAAAATAGCGGTTGGAATACTCACAGAAATATTTAGGCAGGACGAAGATTCGCTGATAATTTTGAACGCTCACAATATAATTAAAAATCAAAATATAATTATTAAAAATTCCAAAAAATCGGATTTTTTTGTGATTAACAAAGAAGAAAAAAAAGAGACCTTAAACGAAATTATCGAATTATTTCATAAAAGATTGCCGAATTTCGGATTTCATCAAGATAATATTCAGATACTGGCGCCGATATACAAAGGATTATTAGGCGTTGATAATATTAATATGGAACTCAAAAAAAATAGCGCTATTCAAAACCAGCAGCAGCCTAATAAAAAATATTATTTTCAATACGGCAGCGCTATTTATGAGACAGGCGATAGAATAATACAATTAAAAAATAATTATAATAAACAGATTATGAATGGAGATATTGGGAAAGTATTGGCTGTTGGAAATAATATTGACGAATTAATTGAAAGCGCAGACGATAAAAAACTAATAAAAAATTATATTAATAAAAATAATATTGGCGAATTGAATACAGCTTATATGATTGCGCAATTTGACGATTTAATAACCTATTATTCGCCAGCTGACGCTGATGAATGTTATCTTGCTTATGCAATAACAGTCCATAAAAGTCAAGGCAGCGAATTTGATTGCGTTATATTGCCGATGTGCGCGGATTATTATATAAATTTGAATAAAAACTTAATATATACAGCCATTACCCGCGCAAAAAAAATGTGTATTATTATAGGAAAATTGTCTGTATTTTATTCAGGTATCAAACGCAATTTAACAGAACAACGGAATTCGTATATCGCTGAATTATTAAAAAAATAAACAAGCCACACACAAATTTACAATTTTAGAATTTTAGAAATTTCTAAAATTCTAAAATAGCATAAAAGAAAAGAGAAGAGGCGAAATCATAAAAAAACAATTTAATTCTTAATTTTTTTATGATGCTGATTTTGTTGGTGGCGCAGTAGTTGGAGCAGGCGCTGGTTCTGGCGCTAATATACTTAATCTTGATTTAGCGTAATTTACCATTTCCGGCTCTTCTGTTAGTTCTAAAACTTTTTTGTATGATGCCACTGCTTTTGTAATATCCTTTATTTCATCATATGATTTAGCAAGATAAAATGCAGCAGTCGCATTGCTGCTTGCTACTAAATTATTTGCTTGATTTAATTCGATTATAGCGTTATTGTAATCTTTTAATTCTGCCAGTGCTATACCTTTGACTAAGCGCGCAATATAAAAATCAGGATACAAACTCACAGCTTTTTCTGCCACATTTAAAGCATCTCTATAATTTCCTAATTTAGATTTTGTAAAAGATAAATACGAATAAAATAAGGAATCTTTATTGTATTGATTTATAGCATCGTTAAATTTTTTCTCCGCTTCTTTATAATTTTTATTTTTTAATAATGCTATTCCTTCATCAAATGTTGAATATGCTTTTTCAGTTAATTTTAGAATATTAGTTTTTTCTGCGAATACTTGCGTTTTTAAATCGCGCGTTGAAGAATGAACAGAATATTGTGAAGCAATCAGATTTTTTGCATCAGCAATTCTCTCTGATGTCAGTGGATGCGTAGAAAAAAACGCTTCTAATTTTGACGGTTCTCTATCATGCAATGATTTTAAAATTTCCATTAATTCAACATAGCCTTGCGGATTATACCCAGAATTTACCATATATTCTACGCCTAATTTATCAGCTTCGCGTTCATTATCTCTGCTGTATTTTAATAATGTAAGTTGCGAACCAAAAAATCCTGCGGCAATATATATTTCGCTTTGTTTGACATTTTTCTTCTCTAAATAATAAGCGCCGGCAAGTAATACTGCTTGCGCTAATATTGTTTTTGTATATCTGTCAGCAGTATGTCTCGCATTTATATGCCCTATTTCATGACCTAATACTCCAGCCAATTGGTCTTCATTTTGCATTTTTACTAATAATCCGCGAGTAATACTGACTTTGCCGCCAGGTAATGCATAGGCGTTTGGCACTGATGTATTTATAACATTAAATTCGTATTTGAAATTTCTGCGGTGCGGGTGATTTAATAAACTATTACCAACTTGCGAAACATATTCCTGTAATTCTTTATCCGGAAATAAACCATTGCTTACTTGCGTGTAAAATGGATAATATTGTTCACCGGTTTTTTGCTCCATACTTTCAGACATAAATGACAATTCTTTTTTACCTGTGACCGGATTATAAGCGCAATTATAAATAATCAATAAAATAGTCAGCGAAGATAAAAACAAAACTACAAATTTTTTATTTATTTTTTTTATCATAAAAAAAACTCCTAAATAAAAAAATAATTTTTGTTTAATTTTTTTTGAAAAACATATTTGAAAAACATAAAAGTAAATTATGTGTAATCTAAATAAAGATATTTTAATATTTATTTTTTATTTTACAAGATAAAAAAACAAATTATTTTTTTATTTTGCTTTGTTTTTTAGTTAGTTGGATATTTTGAGCGAATTAATTAGTTTACATAATATGTCTTATAGGAAGCGGCGTAAGCTGAAAAATCAAGTTGTTTTTTTGTTTTTTAATCCAAAAAAATTCAAACCTCACTCAATCAAAATCAAAATTCCACAATTCAATATTAAAATTAAATAAAGAGTTTGAAAAAAATCTTTGCTTCTTCTCATTCGTTATAGATTTTTATCTGCGTTTGTTAATTAAACAGCTTTTTTCTCTTTTCGCCCAATATATTTTTTATTTTTTGAAACAATTTATGGTGAATTGTTGTCCCGCCCTAAATAAAAGCGAAAACATATAAAATTACTTGATTTTTTATAAAATTATTTTTAATATAAAAAAATAAAAAATTTACTTTTTCTCATAATTAATTAAATTCTAAAAAAAAATAAGGAGTAACAAAAAATGAGTAAATTACAAGGCACAAAAACATTGCAAAATTTAATTAATGCTTTTGCTGGCGAATCGCAAGCGCGCAATCGTTATACTTATTATGCGTCAATAGCGTCAAAAGAGGGGTATAAACAAATTGAAGAAATATTCATTGACACTGCTAATAATGAAAAAGAACATGCGAAATTATTTTTCAAAAAAATCGCAGAATATATTGATGTTACAAAAGATGCATTAGTATTACCTGTCACTGGCAGTTATCCAGTAGCATTAGGAGATACTCTTAATAATTTAAAGTTTGCAGCAGCAGGTGAAAATGAAGAATGGGTACAATTATATCCAAAATTTGCTGACGATGCGGAAGCTGAGGGCTTTAAAGATATTGCTACTCTCTTTAGAATGGTTGCAACAGTCGAAAAAGAACACGAAAAAAAATATAAAAAATTAGCAGAAAATATTGAAAAAAATCAGGTGTTCAAAAAATCAACTAAAATAAGATGGAAATGTCGTAACTGCGGATACATTCACGAAGGAACAGATGCTCTTGAAAAATGTCCGGCGTGTCAGCATCCAAAAGCATATTTTGAAGTATATGCTGAAAACTATTAATTTACCTCTTCTTCTTTCAAAAAATATGCCCGTAAAAAAATACGGGCATATTTTTTAGTTAATTTTATTATGAAAACGAAAACTATAAAATCAATATCATCTTTAAAAAAAATAATAAAAACAATAAAATTATCTAATAAATCAATTGGTTTTGTTCCCACTATGGGTTATCTTCACGAAGGACATTTATCTTTAATTCGCGCGAGTAAAAAAGAAAATGATATAACAATTGTTTCTATATATGTTAATCCCACGCAATTTGGAGCAAATGAAGATTTTAACATATATCCGCGTGATTATAAAAGAGATTATTTGTTAATTAATCAATTAAATGTAAATTATTTATTTTATCCTAATAATGAAATTATGTATCCTATTGGATATTCGACATTTGTCGATGTTGATAATTATAATAAAATATTAGAAGGCGAATTTAGGCCCACACATTTTCGAGGCGTTACTACTATTGTTGCTAAATTATTAAATATTACACAACCAACAATAATGTATTTAGGACAAAAAGATGCGCAGCAAGCATTTATTCTTACAAAAATGTGTCAAGATCTTAATTTTGATTGCAAAATAAAAATTATGCCAATAATAAGAGATGAAAATGGTTTAGCATTAAGTTCGCGAAATGTGCGCCTAAATAAAGACGATTATCAATTAGCGCTGCAATTAAATAAAACCTTAAAATTAGGAAAGGAGTTATTTTTAAAAAATCATAGTATTACAACAGATAAATTATTAAATGCTTGCCAAAACTACATAAAAAAATTCGATAAAATTAGCGTGGATTATATCGCCTGTCGCTCTGTAAAAAAATTTGATGAAATTCCAAAAATAACTGAAAAATGTTATTTATTAATTGCAGCAAAAGTCGGTAATGTAAGATTAATAGACAATATCATATTAGGTTAATTTTTTTTTTACTTTTTTTGAGTTAAATCTTCTTCTTCTCTCTAAATAATATTATTTTTATTTTTTTATCCATCTCACCAAAACAAAGACATAAATCAATTTTTAACTTGATTTCAATAAAGAATAATATAAACTAAAATTCAAAAAAATATAATAAAATTGAATTTCAAAATAAATGAATACTAATCACAAAAAAAATATTTTATTTTTGATTGCAGCAATAATAGTTATTACTGGCATTACATATTATCCAGCATTAAAAAATGATTTTGTCAATTGGGACGATGCAAATTATGTAATGAATAATCCAGACATCCGCGAATTATCGTTTAAATCTATCAAAAAAATATTTACTTCCTTTCATCTTAATTTATATAAGCCGCTTGTGCTTTTATCGTTTATGATTGAATATCATTTTTTTCAACTTGACCCGTATTATTATCATCTTACAAATATAATATTTCATATTTTCAATACTGCGCTTGTATTCTGGTCAGTATTTCTTATTGTTATGCTCGAACGCAGTCAACTTATTGATTTTAATGAAAACCGCGATTATTATTTGAAATGCGCTATTTTTATTGCCGCTTTTTGTTCTGTATTATTTGCAACGCATCCGATGCACACAGAATCAGTCGCGTGGGTAGCTGAACGCAAAGATTTATTATATTCATTTTTTTTGCTGCTGTCATACATCTGCTATCTGAAATATTTGCAAAACACAGATAATTATAAAATTTACATTCTATCGTGTATATTTATTATTTTATCGCTTATATCAAAACCAATGGGCATTGTATATCCTGGCATTATTGTAATAACAGATTTTCTTATTAAACGCAAATTATCAAAAAAATCAATATTTGATAAAATACCATTTATTGTCATCTGTCTATTTTTCTTTTTTATGATATTATTGGGCGAAAAACATAAACCGCCTGAAAATCAATTGCTCGCTGAAATTGATTTTGGAATGGGCGTGCCCAAACTTATCCAGCCGGAACATAATCCTGAAAATCCGAGCGTGCCAATTCGCGAAAATATCAAGTATCCGGCGTATGTCACACTTTTTTATTTTGTTAAATTATTAGCGCCTTTTAAATTAGCCGGATTATATCCGCCGCCGCCAGAATTTAAAATTAATATTTCTCAACTTATCACCCCTTTGATTATTATTATTGTTTTGGTTTCTTTACAACATACGCGCAAAATATTTTTCGGTTGGTGGTTTTTTATTATTTCTTTTTT
>JAKPEO010000011.1 GCA_029551925.1 bacterium | reverse complement strand
CTTATTGCAGGGGGTTGGATTTATGATGACTAATATACTTCAAAAAAATTTTTTTGATAACAGCGTGTTTCAATATTTAATTGCAGCCGGTACTTTAATTATCGGGCTGCTGATAGTAAAAGTTTTTAAGAAAATCCTGCTGAATTATCTGAAAAAATTGGCGTCCAAAACAACGACGATGGTTGATGATTTTTTGATTATCACGCTTGAAAAATCAGTTGTGCCTATTTTGTATTACGGAGTTTTTTATATCGCAGCAAAAGGATTAAAAATACCATTAACTATTGATAAAATAATCAGCGTTGCGGGAGTTTCATTAGTTACTTTTCTTACTATTCGCGGATTAATTTCAATAATAAATTTCTGGTTTGAAAATTATTTGTCAAAAGAAAGGAAAAACCGGGTGATTAGCGGCGCTGAAACCAAGAGTTTCAGGGGTATTCTGATAATAATAAAATCTATAATCTGGGGGTTTGGTGTTACATTCCTGCTTGATAATCTGGGATTCAATATTTCAGCGGTTGTCGCAGGTTTAGGAATAGGCGGTATTGCCGTCGCGCTTGCGGCGCAGGCGATACTCGGAGATTTATTCAGTTATTTCTGTATTTTTTTTGATAAACCTTTTGAAATCGGAGATTTTATTATACTTGGCGAATATCTTGGCGCAGTTGAATATATCGGTATAAAAACTACGCGTATCAGAAGTTTAAGCGGCGAGCAGCTTGTCTTTTCAAATACTTATTTGACTAATATGCCTATCCGCAATTATAAACGGATGGAACGCAGGCGCGTTGTTTTCAAACTTGGCGTTGTGTATCAAACATCTACAGAAAAAACAAAATTAATTAGCGCATTAATTAAAGACATAATTCAGAAAATGAATGATGTGGAATTTGACAGAGCGCATTTTTTTTCATTCGGCGATTTCAGTTTGATTTATGAAGTTGTATATTATGTTAAAACAGGCGATTATAATAAATATATGGATATTCAGCAGGAAATTAATTTGTTAATTAAATCAGAATTTGAAAAAAGAGGAATAGAGTTCGCTTACCCGACGCAAACTATTTATTACAAAGGCGTTATGTAATAATATTTTTTAATTCTATTAAATCGGAAATAACAATTGTATTTTTCGGGATATCCATTTTTTCGTCGTAGAATGTTGTATGTTTATTAAATAAAACGCATTTAAAACCTGTGCGTAAAGCTGGTATAATATCGTTTGTAATGGAATTGCCGATAAACCACGCATCTTTGGGATTGATTTTTGTTTCTTTTATCAGATATTGATAATCCTCATCGTCTTTTTTTGATACAACAAATATTTCTTTAAAATATTTGCCGATATCAGTATTATTGATTTTGCTCATTTGAAATTAATAGGAAAATCAATTATCATTTAAAAAAAATATACAACATTATAAATTTGTAGTCAATTTTTTTTTTGCCTATTGCCGGCAATAGGCAAAAAAAACGGAAAAAATAGATGAATTGAAAAATAAGTAATCAGAAAATTTGTCAAATGCGCAGAGAATTATCTGTGATTTTTTATAAGAATAAATAAGAATAAAATACTGATTACAGAGAAAATGTAAAAAAATTCTATGATAAGAAATGAAATTATGAAGTATTGCAATATTCCTGATACTGCTCTTTAATTAAAAAGCCGTTTTTGCCTGTGTATTGAGTTTTGAGTTTTATACAGCGGAGTGCGTGGCGCGCGTCTTTTGGCGAAATGAGTTCTGACAGTTTTAGTTTAGCGCCGCATTCAATT
>JAKPEO010000082.1 GCA_029551925.1 bacterium | reverse complement strand
AAATATTTTTTTGGAAAAATTCTGTAATAACGCTTTTGAAATGCTTGCAGGCGCTGAAGTTTTGGAATTTAAACCGCGCGGTATCGATAAAAGCGCGGCTGTAGAATATTATATGTCAAAAATCAAAGCTGAAAAATATTTTTATTTCGGCGATGATTTAACTGATAACGCGGTATTTAAAAAATTAAACCGAAAAATTACAACAGTTTATATCAATTCGTATAATCTTCATAAGACGGAAAAAATTGCCGCTGAATATTATTTGAATGATTATAAAGAGTATAGATCATTTTTAAAAAAACTTGCGGGGTGGTTTGAATGAAAAAAAAATTTGATTTTTATACCGAATATCATCTTGTAAAATTCACAGGTATTCGCGCAAATAACATAAATGAATTTAGGGAAGCAATTAAAATTGTGCCGGGCGCTTCGATTTTTTATCATATGCATCATTCGCATTTCAGAAGACATCAGACAACGGTGAATTTTCTTAATGATTGCGCGCAATGGCTTAAGGATGATATGAACGAACGAAAATTGAGCGAGAAAATAGCAAATATTAATCCGTTCAATTTTCCGACTGTGCGCGATACGCGCGCCGAAATTTTAAAAATTCTTAACGATGCAATAGGCACGACTGAACATTTTTATACTGCAGCGCCTGAAAAAGCGTTTTTATTTTGCGAGCTTCAGAGTTTTGTATTTTCGCTTGAATTAAGCGCGAAAAATCTGAAAGAATTTTATGTTAATCTTCAAAAGGTGGGAATGAACTGCATATTTTATCATCTTATCGAAGCACGGCTGAAAAATAAAAATATGGATAATGATTTTTCTTATTGGATTGAGAATTCGTTATATAATAGAGAGCTTGCCGAATCAATCAGAAAGATACCGCTGAGCTGCCTTACTATTTGGAATATTAAGAAAAAAATACTGAACAACATTGAAC
Source organism: bacterium (assembly GCA_029551925.1). Classification (GTDB taxonomy): domain Bacteria; phylum JAGOBX01; class JAGOBX01; order JAGOBX01; family JAGOBX01; genus JAKPEO01. Next base: position 1,259 of record JAKPEO010000082.1, on the reverse strand, counting down.
AATATTTATGAAATGTTGAGTTTTAAGTTTTGAGATATTTGTTAAGTAAAATAGGAGGATAACATAGATGAAAAAAAATAATAACAATAATAATTCTATTAAGATAGAAGATTATAAAGATATTATTGGCGCGGATATGCTGCACGCGTTAATATGCATAGCTAAGCGGCTGAAAGGCATAAAGGTTCAGCATATTAATTCAACTAAAATAGGCGGCGGCGTAGCTGAAATATTATACAGAATGGCGCCGCTTATGAACGGTTTGGGAATAAATACAAGCTGGGATGTAATCAATGTCAAAGACAGCCGTTTTTATGATGTAACAAAAAAAATACATAATACGCTTCAAGGCGAAAACTTGGAATTCAGCGCTGAAGAATGGGATTTATATTTTAAAGTGCAGCAACAAAATTCAAAAGTGATTGATAAAACAGCGGATGTAGTTTTTATACACGATCCGCAGCCGTTGGGTCTTATAAAATACCGGCGTATGCATCAGAAATTTATCTGGCGCTGTCATATTGATATGAGTAACGCCAATTATAAAGTTTGGCAGAAATTACGCGGTATGGCAGAAAAATATGATGCCGCAATTTTTCATACGCAATATTTTGCGAAGGAGTTGTCAATACCGCTGTATATTTTAGGCCCGTCAATAGACCCATTAAGTGATAAAAACAAACCGCTTGAACAGCAGTTTGTTAAAAAAGTTTTGAAAGATTATCATATTAATCCCCAAAAACCTATTATACTGCAAGTTTCGCGATTTGACAGATTCAAAGATCCGATAGGCGTTATAATGGCGTATCAAATGGTAAAAAAAGAAATAGATTGTCAATTGATACTTGCCGGCGGCGCGGCTGACGATGACCCTGAGGGTATTGAAGTTTATAATGAAATTATTAAATTTGCGCAGGATGATAAGGATATACATATTCTTAATTTGCCGCCGGACAGCCATCTGATTATTAACGCGCTGCAATGCGCGGCTGATGTAATATTACAGAAATCGTTAAAAGAGGGGTTTGGTCTTACTGTCAGTGAAGCGTTATGGAAAAAGAAACCGGTTATCGCAGGGAATGTCGGAGGTATAAAGAAACAAATGATTGACAATGTAACAGGGTTTTTAGTTAATACTGTCGAGGGCTGCGCATATTCAATAAGACAATTATTAAATAGTAAAGATATTAGCGCTAAAATGGGCAAACTTGGTCACGAATATATAAAAGAAAATTTTATTTTACCGGTGCATCTACGCA
>JAKPEO010000004.1 GCA_029551925.1 bacterium | reverse complement strand
ATGTTTATACTGATATTTTAAAAAATTAAAAAGAATGATTTATTCCGATATTTACGCCATAGTCATAACTTCTATTGTTTAATCCGATAGGCATTGAAAATTTAATATTAATCTGTTCATTTGGCGAATAGATAAAACCGGGTACCGCACAACCTTGCGATCGCCAGCCGTAATCATTTGAACTATATTTTTTGCCTGATACTTCTCCGATTAATTTAAAAACTTTTGATAAAATCAGATTAACGCCGCCTGTATATTCGAGCGCTGATTCATCGCCGCCATTTATAAAATTCGCACCGAGCGAACTGAATACTCTAACTTTTGCTAAATCTTTGCCAGCAGATAAAAATAATTTTAAATCAAGTTTTTTACTTGTGTATTCTGAATAATTGCCTCTGTCTTCAGCAACATTACCGGTCGGCAAGTCTAATTCAAATCCGCCCGAAAGCGCCGGCGAAGTTTTTGATTCTTCGATAAATTTGAACTTTTGATAAATCGCTAAATCGCCAAAATCATTATCATTATTCTGAATAAAAATATACGGCAATTTCACTCCGACCTCCATATTATTCATTACACCCCAACCAATTCTGATAGGCACAATACCTACATTTGTTTTATCTTTCCAAACTAATAATCCCTGTTCAATTTCCAAATCCATCATTGCTACAAAATTATTGTCCGCGCCGCAAAAAGTTTCAAATGTCCGCGCTTGTAAATAATTAAAAGTTATAACCACCAATACGCATACGCTAAGAAATAGTTTTTTCATTTTGAAATTCAATCCCCCACCAATTTTATTTGTTTGCCATTTCAAATTTTTTCATAAATTCTACTAATGCTTTTACGCCTTCGACATCCATTGCATTGTAAAGTGATGCGCGACAACCGCCTACGCTTCTATGTCCTTTAAGTCCTATCATACCAGCGGCAGTTGCTTCTTTAATAAATTTTTCTTCTAATGCTTCATTGTTTAACCGCCAAACTACATTCATTTTTGAACGACTTTCTTTTTCTACTACGCTTTTGTAAAAAGAACTATTATCAATAAAATCATATAAAATTTTCGCTTTTTCTTCGTTTCTTGCTTCAATTGCCGATAATCCGCCTAATCCTTCAATCCAGTCCATAACAAGTTTTATAATGTAAATTCCAAAGCACGGCGGAGTATTATATAATGACGGCTCTTTTACATGCGTTTTATAACTCAACATTGTAGTCAATCCATCAGCGCTGTTTTCTACTAAATCTTTGCGGATAATTACTAATGTTACTCCCGATGGCCCGATATTTTTTTGCGCACCGGCATATATTAACCCAAATTTCGATACATTTATTTTTCTTGAAAATATATCTGATGACATATCGCAAACAAGAGGGACATTGCCGCTATCAGGATAAGTTTGAAATTGAATACCGCCAATAGTTTCATTTGATGTTATATGAACATAAACTGCATTTTCTGAAAATTTTATATTTTTAGGAATGTAAGAAAAATTTTTATCTTCTGAACTTGCGACAATATTTACTTTGCCGAACAACTTTGCTTCTTTTATCGCTTTTTTAGCCCATTCGCCTGTATGAACATAATCTGCTTGTTGGTCTTTGCTTTTTAATAAATTCATCGGTATCATACCGAATTGTAAACTCGCGCCGCCTTGTAAAAATAAGACATAATAATTATCAGGCACACCTAATATTTTTCTTATCTTTTCTTCTGCGCCTTTTATCACAGCATCAAAGTCTTTTGAACGATGGCTGATTTCCATTACTGACAAGCCGATACCGTTAAAATCTAATAATTCGTCTTGCGCTTTTTTTAATACTTCATAAGGTAATATAGCAGGTCCAGCATAAAAATTATATTTTTTTGTCGCCATAGTAAACTTCCCCCTGTAATTTTTTTTTTAATTTTTCGTTTTTATAAAATAAGGAATAAATATTTTACTTAAAAAAATAAAAAAGTCAAACCTTAATTTTTTTATTTTTTTTAGTATTTTTAGTTTTGTTATTCCGCTGTTTTTATTTCTGGCATTATTTTAACAGAACTGACGGTTATTGAATGTTTGACTATGAAATTTATTTGTTCGCCTGCGCTCCTGAAAGTCAAAGTTTCGCCGCTTATGCTGTCTGTGATAGTCCCAGTATATTGCGGTTTGACGCTTTGCATTTCAATAGTGAATACTTGTTTTTTTTCTGCCATTTTTTGTTCGCTCCTAATTAAAATTTAAAAAAATTGTTTAAGTTAATATTGTTTTCATCATTAATGCTATTTAATATTGAATTTATATATTTTTGTAATTCCTCTTCGAGTTTGATTTTTTTCATAAATGCAATATATGCAATAATTGCCAAAATTTCAGACAATTCTTTTGCTAATTTATTTTTATCGTCATTTTTAAGATTATTAATCTTTTCATTTAAAATGTTAATGGCTTCTGATAAATTATAATTATTTTTTGTTTTTGATAATCTATTAATTTTATCGAATAATCTTAAAATCCGCTGCAGCGCCGGCAGCGAGCGCGGTATATCGTGCAGCACGCTTATTCCTGATTGATTTTCTTTTTCGGATTTTTTGATTGTTTCCCAATTTAACAATATTTCATCAGTCGATGAAACATTCAACCCGGCAAATATATGCGGATGCCGGCGGATTAATTTGGCAGTAATGCCTTTTATAACATTGTCAAATTTTACAATGGAATTTTGTTCCGCTATATGAATGTGCATTAATATCAAAAAAAGCAAATCGCCAAATTCTTCTGATAATTTTTCTTTTTTTTTATCTTCAATAGATTGCACTGCTTCAAATGTTTCTTCAACTAATGCTTCTATTAACGAATGGTTATCTTGTTTTAAATCCCACTGACAACCGAAATAAGAATTGCGCAAATGTTTGATTACATCAATTAATTTTTTTAATGACACCAATATTTCAGCGGTAGGAGTTTCTTTTTTTAAAATTTTAGAATGTTTATGTGCAGCAGTTATTCTATATTTATAATGTCGAGCAATTAATTTATTCATTGCGCTGTTCTTGTAGCCGCATTAAATTATATTGCGCTTCGATATTAGAGCTGTCTAATACTATTGCTCTTCGATAATTTTGTTCTGCCAAATCAAATAATTTTTTAGCATAATAGCAATTAGCAAGACCACTGTAATATTTTGACACTTTGGGATTTAATTCTATTGCGGATTTTATGTAATTTATCGCTTTATTATAATCTTCTAATTGAAAAAAACACAGCCCGGCATTGAAATAACTTATATCGTCTTTCTCGTTGAATTTAATTGCATTATTAAAATAATCAGCGGCTTTTTCCAATTCTTTTTTATCTTGTAATGATTTTGTATATTTAAAGAAACTAATGTTTCCTAATGTTTTATAAGCGGCGTTTAATATTGACGGATTATCAGCCGCGGATTGAATGATATTTTCAAATAATTCTATTGAACGTGGATAATCGCCTAATTTGTAATAAGAATAAGCAATCATATATTTTTCGTCAATAGAGCGCGGATATTTGCCAATATAATCTATTGCATTTGAATAATTGCCAATAGTGAAATAAAAATTGCCTAATGCTCGCTCGTATTTGCGGCTTTCTGTTTTATAGTTTGCCGCTGTTTGATAATATTTTTCCGCTGATTGATAATCTTTGATATTATAATGATATACGGATGCAATATCATGCGATAATTCCGCTATGCGCGCAGTATCAGACGGATTGGTTAGTAATATTGCGTTTTTATAACATTTTATCGATTGGTCATATTTACTTTTTTGAGCGCTTAAATAACCCAAATAATGATAGGCGTCTCGCAATATAACATTAATTTTTGTTTTGTCGTCAGGAATATACATTAAATCTACTAACGCTTCATTTTTTATTCCTATTTTTTTTTCTAAACGCGCAAAAGCATTATATGCAATATCATACATTTTTTGAGCGACTGCGCATCTGCCGAAACCAAAATATGCCGCCACGCTGTTGCTGTTTATCTTTAATGCGCGAGCATAATAGCCCATTGCTTTGTCATATATTCCAGAATTGTATAATTTATCAGCGAGCCGCAAATAGTTTTCAATATTATTCGGCTCTTCAATAAAAATATTTTCTCTATACAACGCTTCTATTTCTTCGATAGGTCTGTTAAGCAAAAAATAAAGAGTAGCTAATTCTCGATTTTTGTAAATACTATTATCTGTTTTTACCAAATAATTATAAGCGTTTTGATAATCAGATGATTCTTTATAAATCAGATAATTATAAAATGCCGCGCGTGAACGCAATCTCTCTTCTGTCGGAATGCCTGTAGTAGCATTATTTATTACATTATCGAATAATCTTACAATTTCAGAGTTATTAACACGGTTTTGATTTAGATGGAAAAGCAAATAGCCAAGATTAAAATTTAGCGTCACATTTTTTGGATGAATATTCAATGCTTTTCTGTATATCTCTATAGCTTTATAATTTTGCGTGAAGTTTAAATAATAATTTGCAAGCCCAATATAACTTTCAACAGATGTAGGACTTTTAGCGATTGCAAGTTCGAAATATTTTTTGCTGGCATCGTATTTGCCGGCTGAAAAATACGCTACTGCCATATTGTGATAAACCGACGCTATCCGTTCGTAATTTTCGCCGAATACTTGTAGAAAATACTGATAGAATTTCAGGCAGTTATTATAATCTTCAAGTTGAAAATAAGCATCTGCTATTTTTAAATAAGATTGACTTGTAAAATCGCTTTTTAAATCCGAACTTTCTATGACTTTTAAAAAATCTTCGATGGCTGCGCGCCATATCCGCGAAAAATATTTTTGCATACCTGAATTATAAAAAGTCATCTGCATAGTTAAATCAGCACTCATTTTTTCAGCGACGCGCGGCGGTATAGACGGGTCAACAGTAGTCATCTGCAATGTGCTGACATCAGTATATTCTTGTTTAGCGGTATCTGTAAAATCAGCTGCGGTTGTATCTGAAATCACGCCGCTTTTTAATAAATTTTCAGGAACTAATATTTTTACATCTTCCGCAGTTTTCGGTATTTCCGCTAATTTAATAACTTTTGGTTTGAATAGATTTTTTAGTTCCGGCGTTTTATAGTATGTCAAAACGCAGAATCCTATTAAAATTATTAATGCGTGAGTTATTTTTCTTTTTGATATTTTTATTGTTAATTTTGGAAAATATAAACGAAACCGAATATTTGATATTTTAGCTAAAAATTTTTTCAATCTGTCGCTCCGTTTATTAATGCTGTTTTTATATTGCCAGTTTTTTCAAAATTGTCCAATATTCCATTAATAAATCTGTATGTATCAGCGTCAGAATAATTATTAGATAGTTTTATAATTTCTGATATAGTTACATTTTTTGGAACATCCGCTATCATTGCTATTTCAAATATACCCATCCTTAACAATGTTTTATCAATTAACGAAATTCTATCTATTCGCCAATTAATTAATTTTTTTTCTATATATGCATCAATTATCTCTTTATTTTTTTTTACGCCGTCAATTATTATCATTGCGAAACTCTTTATTGCTTCCTCTATTCCTAATTCATTAAATGTATAATCAATTGACGCCTCGCTAAAATTTTCAAAATTCATTTGATACAATATCTGCAACGCCACCTCTCGGCTCAAACTACGCGACTGCATATTTTTTCAACTTCTAATTATTGCATTTGCTTTATTAAATTTATTTGCTCGATAGCCGAAAGCGCCGCATCAAATCCTTTATTTCCTGTTTTTACTCCCGCGCGGTCTATCGCCTGTTCAACGGAATCAGTAGTTAATATTCCGTATATTATTGGCTTTTCTGTTTCTAATGAAACAACTGCTATGCCTTTTGAAACCTCAGCCGCTACATAATCAAAATGTGGAGTCTCGCCACGTATCACCGCGCCCAAACAAATAACAGCATCGTAATTTTTTTTTGAAAGCGCTGTTTTCTTGGCAATTAACGGTATTTCAAATGCGCCGGGTGTCCAATATATATCTATATCTTCCGGGGTTACTCCGTGCCGCGTTAATCCGTCAATACAGCCACCTAATAATTTTGAAGTTATAAATTCATTAAATCTTGATATTACTATTCCGATTTTTAAACCAGTAGCTATTAAATTTCCTTCGATATTTTTTATATTTTCGCATTTCATTTTTTGCGCCTCGTAATTTTCATAATTTTTTTATATAAACCTTTTAATTATAAAATTATTAACTAAAAAAAACAAATGATTTTTTTGTTATTTAATTTTATTTTTTTATAATCCATTCGCCGTTTGGTAATTGTATTAATTCGCCAGGTTCCGCTGTGTCTCTGCGTAGCGCCGCGTAAATTTCGCTGACTTTATTTAATTCGTCGTCTTTTAAATTTATATTGGTTTCCAATATTCTGCGCATCAATATATTTCTATCTTCATTTTCTTGCTCTACTAATCTATTGACTAATTGTTTGTCTTTGTCATTAAGTTTTTCAAAATTTTTTTGGAAAATCTCTATCAATCCCTTGTTGTTTTCAGCTAAAACATTGGATTTTTTGAAGTTTTTAATATCATCAGAATTAAAAGCCATTCTTTGCATAGCGCTCACTACTTTTCTTTTGTCGGGCGCTAATGGTTCGCGTTTTATTAATTGTCCGCTTTCATCTATTGCTCGAACTGACGCTAATAAATATATTTCTTTATTAAATTCGTTGAATTGTCCTAATATTTGTTTTTCTAATGCGGATTTATCGTCCACTATCGTAATAGTAGCGACTTTTTTAGCGCACGCATAAAAATTAATAAATATAAATGATAATATAAAAAATTTTATTAATAACCGCATATAACTTATTGATTATACTTTAAATTTTTTTAAAATGCAACTAAAATGAAATGCCGTATTGAAAATATATCATCTTGCCATTTGAACGATTTAAGCCGCCGCCTAATTGCACATCTCCGAATATTGTTGACATTATTAATTTTGTTGTTAGCCCGGCTAATAGATTTTTATTATCAAAATTAAAATGCTTGGTTTCTTTTGTTTCTGCGATTCCAGCAAATAAATATAAATACAATTTTTGTTTTAATAGAGTTTTATAATCTCTAATTTTATATGCGAACCCGGCGCTTAATGCGTAATAATTATCGGAATGTATGGAATTTCTAAAATATCCGGGCAATCTGTCAGGCCCTCCTAATTTGAATTTTTCATATTCTATAATTTCACCATTTGACAAGCCGAGTTCTGAATTCATTATTAATCCTAAATTATGTTTGATTTTTTTGAATGCGTCTAAATTTATTTTGCATTTTTCGGAATTACAGTGATTGAAATCCGCTGATATAAAATTTTCATAATCAATTGCTAATTTTAGCGAATCATCAGGGAAAAATTTTTCAGTGCGGTTGTCAAAATCAATAGATATTAATAGTTTAGAATAATCAATTTTATCGCTAATATCATCATAGTATCGAGATTTAGTTATTCCGGTTTTAGCAATAAAATTACGATGCGGTAGATAATTTACAAACATTCCGATTTCTTTATAGTTGTAATCATATTCATTAACTTTTTTTTTAGCATCGTATATTTTTTCAATTGACGAAACATATTTGGCTGTAACTTGAGTATGCAAGAAGTTAGTCAAAGTGTTATAATTTAAATAACTTAAATTAAGTTGCTGCGCTTTTCCAAAGAAAAATGTCGCGTCAAATGTAGAGCCATATCTGTCAATATTAGTGCGATTAAAACTAATGCTCCCTCGCGCACCGGCGTATTCGTCAGCATAACCGCCAAAATATAAGGTATTATAATCTTTTTCTTTGGCATTTAGATTTAATGCTAAATTTTCGTTATTTAATTTTTCAAATGAATACGATATATAGTCGATATTATTGGCTCCGTAAATTTTTAAAATAGTATTTTGTATTAAATCCGCAGCCGGCTGCTTGTTTAATAATGAATTTGTGTATGACCTTATTACGCTTCGTGAAAGTCCAATTAATCCGCTTATACGCACATCTTTAATTAAATATTTGTTTGGCGAATCTTTGATTTTTTCAGAACTATTATTAATTAATGTATCGCTGATAGTTTTTATTTTTATATTTTTTATAGTTTCGCTGTCTATCGAGTCTTCACCTAATTTGATAATTAAAGGAATATTAGTAAAATCAGTAGAAGAAATATGTTTTACTTTTGGGCTAATCAATATATCAGCAGCGCTCAAATCTTTTTGGATTTTTGGTTTTATTGTTATTTTTACTGTTTGGTCCATAACATCAAATATTGTTTTTATATTGTCAATACTGTTTAAATCAGAAGTAACATCGGATATAATTATCAAATCGCATTTTTCTTTTAACAGCGGTTCAACAGGCACATCAGCAAAAATATAGCCGTCAATTAAATATTTATTTTCATATTTTTTAGGCGCAAGTAATCCGGGATAAGACATGCTTGCGCGCACTAATTCCGGTAGATTGCCAGAAGAATAATATTCTACTTCACCAGTTAAAAAATTTGTTGCCGCAATTCTTAAAGGTATAAAAAAATTATTGAAATCATTACTTGCTAATGTTGAATAAATGCCTAAATATGCACTTAAAAAATTCTCTAAAAATTTTCCGTCGTGCATTGCTTTTTTCCAAAGAATTTTGTTCCAGCGAAAATTAAACGATGTAATATAAGTATTGTCAAATTTTGTTCTGTCGCCGATTAATAAATAATTGCGCGGCGGTTTATTTGAAAAGAGCGCTTCCCAATCTTGCGCCAGCGCAATTTGCTCTATTTGCTCCGGAGTATAACCGACAGAATATAATGCGCCGATGAATGCGCCCATACTGCAGCCGGAAATAATGTTCGGGCGAATATTGTTTTTTTCTAATATTTTTAATACACCTATATGCGCAAACCCGCGTGCGCCGCCGCCACTTAATACTAATCCTATTTTATAATTATTTTCAGCAAATGTGTATCTTAATTGGCATATTAATAAAGTAATTACAAAAATAAATAATTTTTTCATTTGAGATTATTTCTTATTTTGATAAAATTTAATATAATCATTAATATTACCGCGCCTGTGTAATTAGGCAATGTCAATAAATGCTGTAAACCATAAATTGCCGTGTTTCTAAAATCAAAATAATGACTCAATAACAAAAATGCGGCTGCCCAAATTATTAAATACAAATAATTTTTATTTTTTATTAATTCATAAAAAATATATATTATTATTGGAAATGCTAATACAAAAGTATGCGCCCAGTTTAAACCAAAAACTAATAAACCAAATGTAATTAAAATCATAAATTTATAGATAGTATCATTTGATTTATTTATAATTTTCCAAGTCCAAATTATAAAAATTAAGATAGACAAAAAATATAACGGCTTGATTAATTTTGGATAATATATGATGCCGGTAAATCCGCGTTGGAATGTATTGCCGAATATTCTTGAATATAATCCCAAAAGCGATTGATTTTCTATTGAAAGTATGACCCAAGAATTAGCCGTATGTGGCATAATATTTTTAAAATAAAAATCAAAAACTTCGTATCCGAATATTAATAATGTAGCTAAAACAATTAAAATTGAAAAAAATAAAAAATAAATTATTGGCGTAAATTTTTTTTTTAATAAATAATACGCTAATATGACCAGTGGAAAAATTTTTAATGATACGCCCAATGCTATAATAAATCCAATTAAACAATATTTGTATTGCGAATTAAAATATAATTCTATTAATAAACTCAATAAAATACTTGATAATATCAATAAATTTAGTTGCCCTAAATAAATGCTTTCGTTTAGCGGAAAAAATAACATTCCTAATATAATTGTAAAATTCAAATCTGCTATTTTGCGCATAGTGAATAAATAAAAACAGGTAATTATAATAAAACCGGCAAATAATAAATTAATGGTCTGAAATATAAGCGCCGCTTTGCGATAAGATAGATAAGTAAAAATTTTATAAAATAATGATGTAGTGGGAGGATAAGGCCGAAAATCAGGTGCTGCCGCGCTGAAATAAATTTTGTAATTTTTACTTGCATCATATTGCAAATAAAAATCTTCAAAGAACATTTTATCTTCAAATTTTTTTAGATGCGAATAACTTTTATTTAATTTAATACAGCATAGAATTATCAGCAAAAAAAATATTATTATTTGAATCTTGTTATTTTCATATAGATTTTTTAAAAACAAGTTTATCCTCATTTTCCAAATAATCAGCAATAATTTTTTTTGCGTCGTCAAATATCCCTTCAAGCAAATCCAATGCTAATGGATCTTCTATATATTTTTGTATTGCTCGTTTTAGTGGCCGCGCTCCGTAAGTAGTATCGTAACCTTTTTTTATTAAAAATTCTTTTGCAGCAACTGTTAATTCTATATCCAAATTCCGCTCTTCTAACCTTTTTCTGATTTCTTCAATTTGCAAATCTATAATTTGCGATATGTGATTTTCATCTAATTGATGAAATACTATTATTTCGTCAATACGGTTGATAAATTCAGGTCTGAACGCTTTTTTGACTTCGCTCATTACTAATTTTTTCATATCTTCAAATGATTGTTTTTTATCTGTTTTAGCAAAACCGATGCCTCCGCCTTTGCTTATTTCACGCGCGCCGATGTTTGATGTCATTATTATAATTGTATTTTTGAAATCTACTTTATGCCCCAAACTATCAGTTAATCTGCCTTCGTCAAATAACTGCAATAATACATTAAATAAATCAGGATGCGCTTTTTCAATTTCGTCGAGCAGCACTACGCTGAACGGTTTTCTACGCACAGCTTCTGTTAATTGCCCGCCTTCTTCATAACCTACATAACCGGGCGGAGCGCCAATCAATCTGCTTACATTGAATTTTTCCATATATTCGCTCATATCTATTCTTATTAGCGCTTCTTCGCTGCCGAATAATGTCTGCGCTAATGCTTTGGCTAATTCCGTTTTGCCTACGCCGGTCGGACCTAAAAATAAAAATACGCCGGTCGGTTTTTTCGGATTATTCAAGCCGGAACGACTGCGCCGCACAGCGCGCGCTATCGCCTGTATCGCTTCGTCTTGCGCAATTACTCTGCTGTGTAATTCATTTTCTAAATAAATCAGTTTATTTGATTCTTTTTCTGTTAGTTTTTTTACTGGTATCCCAGTCCATTCGCTTATTATTTCCGCTATATCGTATTCGTTAATTGTCGCGTCGCTTTCTGTTTTAGTTTTGTTTTTTTCCATTTCTAATTGCGTCGCTATCTTTTTTTCTTTATCGCGCAATATCACTGCTTTTTCAAATGCTTGATTTGCAACCGCTTTGTTTTTTTCATCTATTACTTTTGCTAATTCTTCTTCTAACTCTTTAATTTTATTCGGCACTGTTATTTTTATTCTTACGCGCGAGGCAGCTTCGTCTAATAAATCTACTGCTTTATCAGGCAAAAATCTGTCTGATATATAGCGCGCTGATAATTTCGCTGCAGCTTCAATAGCTGCGTCTGAAATCGTTATTTTGTGATGCGCTTCGTATCTGTCTCTTAAACCTTTTAATATTTTTATCGTGTTTTCTATTGACGGCTCTTCTACTATAATAGTCTGAAACCTTCGTTCAATTGCTGTATCGCGCTCGACATATTTGCGATAATCATCTATTGTCGTAGCGCCGATACATTGCAGCTCTCCGCGCGATAGCGGCTGCTTCAACATATTAGCCGCGTCAAGCGAACCTTCAGCGCCGCCTGCGCCGATTATCGTATGAAGTTCGTCTATAAATAATATCGCGCTTTTGGATGTTATCGCTTCATTTATTATCATTTTTAAACGCTGCTCGAATTCTCCGCGATATTTTGTGCCGGCCACTATTGCCGCCATATCTAACGCCACAAGTTTTTTGTTCTGTAAAAATTCCGGCACTTCGCCGTCTACTATTCTTTGCGCTAATCCTTCGACTATCGCGGTTTTGCCTACGCCCGGCTCGCCTATTAACACCGGATTATTTTTTGTGCGACGCGATAAAATTTGTATTATCCTGTCTATCTCTTTTTCACGACCTATGACAGGATCTAATTTGCCTTCGCGCGCCATTTGCGTTAAATCTTTTGAAAATGTCTCTAATATTGATTTTTTCTTTTGCTGTGGCGCATCTTGTTGCGGAATTTTATTGAAAAAATTTGGTTTTTCTACTGATTCCGCTGATTTTGACATACCGCCTAATATTTCTAAAACTTTTCTGTATAGTTGTTCTAATTCTATGCCCATATCAATAAGCGCTTTTGCCGCTACGCCTTGACCTTCTTGCAATAACGCTAATAATAAATGCTCTGTGCCTATATAAGGATGCCCTAATTCGCGCGCAGTGCGAAATGCTAATTCTAATACATGCTTAGCGCGCGGAGTATATTTTAAATCTCCGGTTTTATCCGCTTGCTGCTGGTTTTGTAAATCTGCACTATTTTTTAACAGTGCCTCTACTTCTTCGCGGACATCGTCAAGCGAATAGCCCAATTCTGTCAGCGCTTCCACAGCAATACCCACGCCTAATTTTAATAAACCTAATAAAATATGCTCTGTGCCTATAAAATTATGATTTAATCTGCGCGCTTCTTCTTGAGCATATATTAATGCCTTTTTCGCTCGTTCAGTATATCTATTATCTCCAAACATTTTATTATCACCTTATAAAAAAAAATTAAGGAAACTGTTTAATTATTTATTGTTTTTTTGAAAATTGCAATAAAAAAATTATTACAATTCTTTCAATAAAATAAATTAAATAGTTTCCTTAAAAATTTTTGTGCGCGCTATTTTTGCGCTAATGCCTTTTTTGATATTTCTACTAATTTTTCAAATGCCGCTTTGTCGTTTATCGCTAAATCCGCTAATATTTTTCTGTCAATACTTACTTTTGCTTTATTTAAGCCCTCGATAAAACGATTATAACTTATTCCGATATTCCTTACAGCCGCGTTTATTCTCGCAATCCATAAACTTCTGAACATACGCTTTTTCAATCTTCTGCCTTTATAAGCGTTTTGATATTTTTTTACAACTGCTTCTTTCGCTGTTCTGTAATGATTTTTGCGATTGCCGTAAAAGCCCTTGGCTGCGCGAAATATCTTTTTCTTTTGCTTGTCGCTGTTTGAACTACTTTTTGACCGTGGCATATTCGCTCCTCCTAATTTTTAAATTTTTTTAGAATTTTTGTTGTTTGAACTTATTTGCTTGAATACGGCAACATTAATTTTACATTTTTTAAATTTGCATCAGATATTAATGTTGTCTTTCTCAAATTTCTCTTGCGTTTGCGCGATTTTTTAGTCAAAATATGAC
>JAKPEO010000084.1 GCA_029551925.1 bacterium | reverse complement strand
GGTACAGCGGATAATAGTTTTAATTAGTTTGTTGAGCAGACATTTTTTGATAATGTTATATGCGGTGGTATGTTGAAAGTATTTTCAATTGTAACTGGAAAATCAGCATTTTATGTATATTCCCGGCAGAATGGCGATCTTGAACGCGACTATCACTTTTTTATTATTGAGCCATCGTATTATTCGCAAGGCACGGGACATTACCGCAGCGTAAATCAGAATAGACGCTGTAGCTAATTTGGGAAGAAAACCTTATATTCCACTACATAGTTTTATCATTGAAGACATGCATGAAACTGGCTTTCTTATGAGAGGGGAAATTATTTGGGATAAAGGTTCCAGCGCTAGTCCCTCAACTGCTTGGGGTACATGGTTGAAAGCAAATAATCCTGTGTTAAGAGATGTGCATGAGTATATTTTAGTTTTTTCAAAAGAAACCTTTACCCGCAAAAATTCAACAAAAAGAAAAAGCACAATTACTAAAGAGGAATTTCTAGAATTTACCAAAAGTGTTTGGCATATTGCAGCAGAAAGAGCAAGTAAAGTAGGTCATCCAGCTCCTTTTCCTGTAGAATTGCCATATAGACTAATTCAGCTTTATACATTTGAAGGTGATGTGGTTTTAGATCCTTTTGTTGGAGCTGGTACTACCTGTATAGCCGCTCTTAAAACTAGTAGGAAATATATTGCTTATGACATTGATGAAAAATATTGCAAGTTAGCTGAAAGAAGAATAAAAGCATTTATGCATGAGTTAAATCAAAAAACTCTTTTTGAGCATAAAAATGAGATAAAATGAGAATTACAGAATTAACAATAAAAAATTATCGAAGTTTTGACCCAGTAGGACAGATAATAAAATTCCCCACGGCTCATTGTGCTTTAGTCGGGAAAAACAATGCTGGTAAGAGCAATATCTTTAGTGCATTAAACCTAGTTTTAGGAGCTAAAAATCCTGCTTACATAAAATTTGAGGAAGATGACTACTTCGATATAAATTTACCAATCGAAATAAAAGTTGTTATTTCTGACATCACAGAGGATAATAAAAATATTTTGTTTGCACTTCCTAATTTAACAAAGCAACAAAAAGGTGCTTTAAATTCAAAAATATCCAATGGTGAAGCAGATATAATGCTATTGAAAGAATAGACGGAGAAACCAGAATTTTAAATTTTGAACAGCAATGCAGACAAATAAAATTAAAAAATGAATGCGATAGGACATTAAAAGAAATTGCAATGTTAAAAACATTTGAAACAGAAAATTATCGAAATAAAATGATGTCGATATATGATTATGAAGATGAAGATGAAGAATCTCCATTTTAAAAATAATGAAAATACAAACATTTGCTTCAAGCAGTAAAGCCAATTGCTATCAAATTTCAGATAGCGAAACAAAAATTATTATCGAAGCAGGGCTGTCTTTAAAAAAACTTTTAAAGCTCACTGACTTCGATGTATCTAAAATAAGCGGCGTTTTAGTATCTCACAGCCACGCAGACCATAGCGAATTTATTAATGATTTTCTGAAATTAGGAATTACTTGTTATATGACTTCTGAAACTACGGAATCGTTAAAATTAAATTCGCCTTTTGTTGAAATAATCGAACCTATGAAAAGTTTTAAAATCGGCAGCTTTACAATCAAGGCGTTTGAAACACAGCACGATTGCAAAGGTTCGGTAGGTTTTTGGATTAAATCTGTAACAGAAAATAAAAGATTAGTTTTTGCGACAGATACATTTTATTTGAAACAAGTGTTTTCTAAAATCAATTATTATATGATAGAATGCAATTATGACGCTGAAATTTTAGAGAAAAACATTGAATTAGGGATAATAGACGGTTGCCGCGCTAAACGCCTTAAATCGTCTCATTTTAGCTTGCAGAATGTCATTGAATTTTTCAAGGCGCAGGATTTATCTGTATGCGAAAAAATACAGCTATTGCATTTATCAAATGAAAATGCAGACGCAGAAAATTTTAAAAACAGAATTATGGAAATTACCGGAATTCCAGTTGAAGTTTATTAATGGAGGCAATCATGGAACTTAAAAAACGGCAAAATAAGAAGAATTGAAGATTGATACTTTAAACAATTGTTGTTATTCGTGCGAAATTAACACATACATACATACTACCTATTCTAAACCTATAGATAATTGGAAAGAAGAATTAAAAAAATTAATTAAAATTTGGTTTGGAATTGAAGCGCTTGATGACTTTAAGAGTTATTATAAAATTGAAAATGATTATAATTCCTTCTGTTTTGAATCTGAATTATATAATAATTTAAATATACATTTATTTGGATTTCAATTGAAAAAAATAAACAATTATGATGAGTTTTGTGAAGTTATTGAAAAAATTATGTTATTAGGAAAAAAATATGCGCGATGCTTCTAAATGGGAATATCAAAAATTTAAAGATAGTGTTTATTGGGAAAAACATAATTTATTTTTTTATTTTATTTTGTTTTTTCCGGTTCGATAAAATTATATTCTTCAAGTAATTCTTTTATAATTCTATTCTTGATTTTTTCGATTGCTCTTTTTTGTTGTTCAGCGGATGATTCCTGATATTCAATATCTTCAAACAATTCTTCCAGTTCATTTTTAAAATTTTTTCCAAAATCTTTAATAAAATTGTTGAATTTTTCCGCGCCTATTTGTGTTTTTAATAGTCGGGCTTTTTTATTCACATATTCAATATCGCCGATTGCCGGAAGCATACCCAGCGAATTTAAACGGTTAAATTCCTGAATAAATTTATTATTTTTACCTTCTTTAACGCGGCTGCCGAAAAATACCTGTATTAATCCTTGTCCTTCATAAGTTTCACCGAATAAACTCAATCTTTCTTCAGCTTCGGGATTATATACTTTAAATTTATCAAATGGATTTAATTTATTAAACTTTTTTTGATTATCATGAAAAGCAGTTGCAATATCATTTATTATTGCCGGAAGTGTTCTTGTGTAAAAAAAATCAACAAAAGTGCGCGCTCCGATTAAAGAGTTTTCTTCAATATTGAATTCGCCTTCACGCGAAATTTCCTGAAATTCGTTTATTGCGCCAAAAGCATTGTATAAATCTTCAATACCAGGAATATTAAAAACTTCATTCGCAATTGTTTTTAAATGTCCTGAAACGCCCGACCAAAAATTATTTTTATATTTTTTTGCCAGCATTATTGCGCTGATAGAACCGGCAAAGGGACCGAAGTAATCCAATGAAATATAAATATCGCCAAATTTAACTGAATTAGCAGAGGCGTTTTTTTCGCGCATTAATTGTCTTTCTTTAGCAGTAATTGGATATGGACCGATATATTCGTCATCCTCGTCAATAACGCCTGTTATTAAAAGAGCTATTGCAAAAACAATACCTTGATTAAGCGCTAATTTCCACGCCTCAAACATCAATTCATTACCGTTTTCCTTATTTCCTTTTTTGTATTCATTAATAGCTGCAAATAATTTTTTTAATGATTTTAAACCTAAAATACCCGCCGAATCAATAACCCTGCCTGCTACATTCGCCGGCACTTTAGCGAACGGAATTAACGCTTTAGATAATCCATGTAAACCCACAGCGCCTGCCGGTATATCAATTAAATTGCGTATAAATAAAGCAAATTTACTATATCTTGAATCATTTGTATATGTTCCGCGCTGGGCTTCAATAATAGCATTTTCTCTTAATGTTTGTGCTATTTCAGTTCGCGGATTTATCCGACTGGCTTCAATAAATAATTTTCTTGATCGTTCTTTTAATTTATCACCTGATAATCCTTCTTTTTTTGCCTGCGATTCAGCCGCTAACGCGAGATAATTGGAAAAATGCACGGATGCAAAAAAAACATCCGGAGCGCCGAGCGAATATTTAAAAACTATATCGGTATACCAGCGTCCGATTTTATTTTGAATAGCAACGCTGCGTTTTTCGCCCCACAAATATTTATTTGAAGTTAGCGTGCGCATCCTTGATAAATCATAACCGGATTTTAAATTTATCTGCCAAATTCGTTTTATATAATCACCGATTAAATCTTTGTTGTTTAAATATCCTTTTGCTGATAATAGATTTGCAATTGCGGTAGTAGAACCCTGTTCAGTAGCAAGCGAAACATTCCCGACAATATTAACAATCGGCGAGGCAATACGAAACAACATAGACGCTGGAGACCAAGTAACCAAAAATTTTTCAACTAAAGACCCCTGATTTAATGATTCGGTATATTCATCCAATTCATTACGATATTCAAAATATTTCAAAACATATTTTTTATATTTATCTTTTGATAACGCTAAAAAATTTTCTACAACATCATAAATATTATAATCATCTAAAGTTTTATCTATTTTTTTTAAT
>JAKPEO010000079.1 GCA_029551925.1 bacterium | reverse complement strand
GGATCATAGATATAATTATTATGAAAAACATTATTTTTGCCTTTAACTAAACTTAAATAAAAATTTCCGCCCTCCAGTTTGCCGACTTTTTCTGTGTCTGCCGGCGTTTGCTTTAATCTGTAAACCGGCGCGCCATTATATAAAACCGTTTCCATCATACCTTCAATATGACGCGCAATTGTGTTCACACCGTGTAAATCAACGCCAAACGGCAGTATCCGCGGCAGCCCATCAATATATTCAATATCAACTGTTTTAGAGCCGATGTTTCTAATTGTCAACACGCGCGCAAATGCAGGAAAATTCGTGTTTACAATCGGAAAATATATGACATTGAATTCAAGACCTAATGTTTTATTAATTTCTATTATTTCTAATTCGGCAGATGAAACAATGAGTTTCTGAAGAATTTTCTTTGAAATGTTTTTTCTGAACGGCTCGTAACTTCTTCCGTTCGTCTTTATAAAAGTGCGGAAACCGGTAGAACCTACTGCATTCAATGCTTTATTGTATGATTGAAATTCAAGCAGCGGATGATTTTTATCACGCACGCCAAGCGCTATCATACCTTGATTGCGCGTAACATAATATGCCCACATCGGAATACCATAAATTCCTGAAATCCCGGGAAAAAAATTCGAAAACGAAGTTTCCCAATTATAATTTTCCACTACAAATCTGCTGTGTTCATCGACATAATACATAGTTTTTTCCCCCTTGATTTTTTTTTGAGTTTTATTGAAGACAATAGAACTTTGATACAGACGATTATTTTACTGATGTTGGATTTTATTGTTTGTTTATTCAAAATATAATCAGATAAGCATACTAACCAAAACATATTTTTATATTAACATAATGCGTTTTATATGTCAAGACAAAAATTATTTCTGAAAATTATAAATTGTAATTGTTAAATTTTTACATTATTGTCCCCTCGCCCCCGCATAAAAACATTGCGTTTTATCAATTAATATTTAGCCCGGATATTTCATGAAGCAAGTCAATAGGAGAAAATATCCGAGTTAACCTGCATATCACACTAATGATTTGAAAATTTTCTGATAAAATTACAAATTTCATAGAAAACAGCAGATAAAAAACTGAAACATTCAAAAATCGCAGATTATTTTTTTTATTTTGATAAGGATAATTTTCTGTCATCAAAAATATTATTTTTCTCGCTTTTGAAATAATTATTGAACTGATTTTTATAAATTTTGTTCTTATTGTTGAACATTGAACTTTTGCATATTCTGTGTTTTTTAATCCAACGCTTCT
>JAKPEO010000055.1 GCA_029551925.1 bacterium | reverse complement strand
AAAGGCGGAAAAGAAAAACTTTTAAAAAATTTAATTAATCAAATTAAAAAAAAAAAGACGCATTGCAAATATGATTGTGTGCTCGGTATCAGCGGCGGATTAGATAGTTCATATTTGGCGTATTATCTTAAATCTAATGGAATAAATCCGTTAGCCGTGCATTTAGATAACGGTTGGAATTCAGAATTATCGGTTGATAATATAACGCATTTATTAAAAAAATTAGAGATAGATTTATTTACAGTTGTGCTTGACTGGCAATCTTTTAAAGATTTACAATTATCTTTTTTATATGCTTCTACACCGGATGCAGAAATACCGATCGACCACGCTATTTTTGCTTCATTATTTAAAGTGGCGCTCAAATTTAAAATAAAATATATTATTACTGGCGAAAAATGGCTACCGAAGTAATATTATCGCGTTCTTGGACTTACGGCATTCATGACTGGCGTTATATAAATGATGTGCATAATAAATTTGGTAAAACTAAATTAATCAATTATCCGCATTATTCGATTTTTCAACAATATTTTTGGACTAAAATATTAAAAACAAATATAAGCCGCCCTTTGAATTATTTGAATTACAATAAATTGGAAGTTGAAGATTTTTTAGCTGCTAATTATGGTTGGCGAAATTATAAAATCAAACATTTTGAGTCTATATATACTCGCTTTTTTCAAGATTATATTTTGCCGAAAAAATTTAATATAGACAAACGTCGCGCACATCTGTCAGCTTTAATCTGCAGCAATCAAATAACACGAACAGAAGCGTTAAATCAGATACAATCTAATACTTATCCAATAGAGTTACAACAAGAAGATCAAGAATATGTTTTAAAAAAATTAGGACTAACAGAATCAGAATTTGAAAAAATAATGAACTCGCCAATAAAATCGTTTAATGACTATAATACTTATTTATCTTTAATCCAGAAAACAAAAAAATATTTAAAAATGCTCGGTTTCAAAATTATTGAGTTTGACAGATAATATTATGATGAAAGTATTATTATTAATTGATGTTCGCGGCAGACCGTTTCCTGAAATTTGGTATAATAAACTTAAAGAATTATCTATTAATGTCAAAGTTTTAAGTTTTTATAATACGAATTTTATTGCATCAGAAGATTATATTAAAATCCAAACCAAAATGCCGGCGCATAGATTAAAAATGATTTATAAAATAATGCAAATTAAAAAAATTGTAAAGTCTATAAAACCGGATATTATCCATTCTATACAAATTACGCGGCAAGGTTTTTTAGCAAGTTTAATAAACTGGCATCCTTATATAGTTACAGCAATTGGGTCTGATGTATTTATCGAACCGCAGCATAGTAAAATAGAAAAATATATTGTCCAAAAATGTTTTAATAATGCCGATTTAATTACTTCAATGGCTGAGCATATGACTGATTATATAAAATCTAATTTTAAAGTGGATGGTAAAAAACTAATAACTTTTCCGTGGGGTTGTGATACGCGAATATTTAATATTCAAAATCGTGCGGTTAATGAAACTGAGCCGATAATTATCTGCCCCAGACGGATGGATAATAAAATTTATAATCAAGAAACGCTAATAAACGCTATACCATTAGTATTAAAAAAAATCCCAACCGCTAAATTTGTTTTTATTGGCGGCGGCTATTTATTGGATTATTATAAAAGATTATCTGCTAATTTAGGCGTTGAGAATAACACTTTATTTTTAGGTTGGCAAACGCCAATAGAAATCGCTAACTGGCTAAAAAAAAGTATGATATTTATTTCTGTCGCTTTGTCTGACGGCAATAATATTTCGTTAAATGAAGCAATGGCTTGCGGCTGTTTTCCGATTTGTTCTGATATACCTGCTTGCCGGCAATGGTATAATGACGATATAAGCGGTTTCTTAATTCCGCCAAAAAATCCAAATATATTAGCAGAAAAAATTATTGCGGCAATACAAAACAAAGATTTGCGTGATAGAGCAATTACTATAAATTCTGAAACTATCAAACAGCGCGGTGATTGGCATTTGCAGATGCCTAAAATGATTGAAATATATAAATCATTACTAAAAAATAAATAAAAAGTTTATCTTTTTATACAATTTTATAATTATCGATTTTTCACTTAGCTTTGGCAAAAATTTTAAACAGAGGTTTATAACTTAAGTCTCCATTAGGCATATTATAGTTTAAAAGTAAAATGTAGTAATATTTTTTTATGTTTCTTCGTTAACCGCATTTCATTTGTTAAAAATATTTGAATTTTTTTTGAGTTGTCCCCGATATAAGATAATAATAAAAAAATTGACAAATTATTTGCTTAATGGTAAAATAGCCAATAATTATAAAGGGGAAAAATAATGAAGATATATGAAGCGGCAAAGATAAGGGCAGAAATAATTAAAGCAATGGCACATCCTGCGAGATTAATGATTATAGAATTTTTAGCCGAAGGCGATAAATTATTTTCTGAAATATATGAACTTTTTGATTGCGATAAATCTACAATTTCTAAACATCTGCTTGTATTAAAAAATGCTGGGATAGTATCATCGCAAAAAAAAGGGGTGGATGTCCTATACAAACTTGAAACTAAATGTATTATAAAATTTTTGGATTGTGTAAATAATGTAATAAATACATCTATTAAAAAAAAGAAAGAATGTTTGCATTGTAAATAATTTTTTTTGTATAAATTGTTGGCAAATTAGCCATTAAGCAAATGATTGCGAGGTTTATTTATGTGGAAATATTGGGAAAATATTGTTGATTATTTGGTATATTCTCTTTTAAAACTTGAAAAAAACGCATTAACTAGTGCATTGCATTTTTTTATTTATGATACTGTTAAAATATTTATTTTATTAAGTTTGATAATTTTTGTTGTATCTTTTTTGAGAACATATATTTCTACTGAAAAAACGCGTAGAATATTAGGCGGGAAAAATATATTTTTAGGCACGATACTTGCTTCAATATTAGGAATTTTTACGCCATTTTGTTCGTGTTCAGCTATTCCATTATTTATTGGTTTTGTTGAAGCCGGCGTGCCGCTTGGCGTTACATTTTCTTTTTTGGTCGCTTCGCCTATGATAAATGAAATAGCAGTAGGATTATTATTATCTACCTTTGGAATTAAAATTATGTTTTTTTATATTGTGAATGGAATGTTGATTGCAATTATAAGCGGTAATGTAATTGCATATTTAAAATTAGAAAAATATGTTGAAGATTTTGTTTTTAAAACCAAAGTCGGCGCTGGTTTAATAGAACAAAAATGGTTAATAAAAGATCGAATAAAATTTGCCGTTGATTATGTTTTGGATATTATAAAAAAAGTTTGGTATTATATTCTTATAGCGATTGGTATTGGCGGATTTATGCATGGTTATGCGCCGGCCGGTATATTATCTAAATGGGTTGGTGAAGGAAATATATTTGCCGTTCCTATTGCTGTGTTAATTGGAGTACCTTTATATGCAAATGCTGCCGGCGTAATACCAATTGTTAAAGAACTCACACGACTTGGTGTGCAAACAGGAACTGCATTAGCATTTATGATGGCTGTCACAGCGTTATCATTGCCAGAATTTATAATATTAAAAAAAGTTTTGAAATTAAGACTTTTGATTACTTATTTTGCTATAATCGCAACTGGTATTATTTTGGTAGGGTATTTATTCAATATAATAATGAAATAATTTATATAGAATGATATGAGAGGTTAATTAAATGAAAAAAATTAAAATCGAATGGAAACATCTTGATATTGCAGGTAATACTTGCGCTCGTTGCGCTGATACCGGCATATCTGTTAAAGAAACTATAAAAGAGATTATATCAGAATATCAAACTCAAAAAATAGAAATAGAATTTATTGAAACATTGTTAAACGCTGATAATCTCGCTGAATCAAATCTTATTTTAATTAATGATATTCCGCTTGAAGAAATCTTGACTGCCGCAAAAATTGAAACAGATTGTTCTTCCTGTTGTTCGATGCTTGGAAAAGCAGTTAAATGTCGCGCTATTGAATATGATAATAAAATATATGAACATTTAACTGCTGAATTAATAAAAAAAGGAATAACCGAAACACTAAATAAAAAATTGCAAGTTTTATTTTTATGCTCGGCAAATTCTTGTCGTTCGCAAATGGCAGAAGGTATTGCTAAGCATTTTTTTTCTGATATTCTTGAAGCATATAGCGCAGGCGTGACGCCGGATACGGTAAATAAAAATGCAATAGAATCAATGGCGCGAATAGGCATAGATATTTCAGACCATAAATCAAAACATATATCGGAATTTAGCAAAAAGCGGTTTGATTTTATTATAACTCTTTGCGGTAATGCAAATGATAATTGCCCATATTTTCCGAGCAATGCTGAACGACTGCATTGGGGCTTTGACGACCCGGCAAAAGCAACTGGCTCAAATAATGAAATAGAATTAGTATTTGATAAAGTAAGAGATGAAATAAAAGATAAAATTTTAGAATTTTTTGGGAGGATAAAAAATGAAAATTGAAATTTTAGGAACCGGTTGCACAAAATGTAAAAATCTTTTTAATGCCGTGCAAGAAGCAGTCAAACAAACCAATATTTCCTGCGAAATTGAGAAGGTTGAAGATATTTCCAAAATTATGAGTTACGGCGTTATGATGACGCCTGCGCTTGTAATAAACGGAGAGGTAAAAAGCGCGGGCAAAGTTTTGTCTGTTGACGATATAAAAAAAATGTTGGTATAATTTTTAAAAACTTAATTTGAAATATAGAAAATTTAAAATGTTAGAAAAAAATTAATGCTGTGGTTATGAAAAAAAATAATTATGGTTTGTTTTAGCGGTTCAAAGTTAGATAAGTTTTAAATAATGGTATGATTTAATTTTATAAAATATTAAAAGATAGAGTATATTCTAAAAGCGCAAAAAAATATTATACATATTATGAATTAGTCTAGACATATAGAGAAGCGAGAAATGACCGCGGCGACATCGGCAGATATTAGATTTAAAGAATTTAGGTTTTGAAGAAAGCAAATAGCACGAATTAGCGCAAACAATAGAGAATCGAGTATTGGGAATACAAGAGTTAGAAAATTTCGGAATAGAAAAAGAAAAAATCAGAGAATTAGCAGATAAATATGCAGCGCAAACTTTTATTTTAAACAATTATTGTTCTACTGTTACAAAAATTTTATAATGCGGATATTTATCTGTTTTATTAATATCTTTTAAATTCGCGTTTTTGATAACTATTCTTTTATTCAAATCTTCAGTTGAAGATGAAATAATTGCTTGTTTGAATGATGCGTGTCTTGCTGCGCATAATGTCTGAAACAATTCGTTGATTTTGTTTCTACCAATAAAAGAAAGACAAAGATTATAAATAGAAGTATCAGCACTTAAATTTTTCGCATCTGCATTAATCAATAAATATTCTATAAAATTTGTATCAGTTTCCTGTATTGAATTTACCTCTATTTTTTCAGTATCAGAAAGAATAAAAGTATCCGAATAATTTTTTAAACTTTTAAAATATTTTTCTTTACTATTTTGTAATGCAATTTTTTTATATTCTTCTTCTATGTCCGTATAATATTCCGCTTCGATATTCAAATCCTCCCGTTCGAGCAATATCGTTTTTAATTTTTCAAGTTGTTTCAACTGTGTTTCATTCGGTTTAATTTGCATATAATCATATTTAATTTCATTTAATTCTTCTTCTGAACTGCTTCCCGCAAGTTTCGCAAGTATTGTAAAAGGACTTGTCACGGCTTTAACAAGTATATTTTTTACGGCATACCAGATTACTCGACTTAATTTAAATTCCGGATCGTCAATATTCCCGGATATCGGCACATCAAGTTTTATATTTTTATTTCTATCGCGAAGTATGGCGACTGCGAGTTTGACCGGCAAGCCGGAGTCCTTATAATTTCTATCTTTTTGGCCAAATTCGAATTTCAAAAAATTTATAATATTTTCAGAAACAAGATTTCTGTTTTTTATTGATATTTCAGAGTTAAAATTAAAACTTCCGCTTTTTATTGGATACGCAAGATTTTCCAAAGAATATTCGTTAAAATTTCTAATCGCGATATTTTCAATTTTTATCTTTGAATTTGCCGCGGAAAAATCGCTAAAAAAATCAGCTGTAAATTTTAAAATTCCTTGGCGGTTAATACGCATTGACCAATCAAGTTTTGTTTTTTTATCCGGTTTCGGAAAAACAAAATCAGAGATTTCCAATTGAAATTTTTCTATTTTTTGCGACTGCGGGCGGCGCAGATTATAATCTTTAAATTCGATTGCTCCATCTTTAATATTTATTTTATCAACAACAAGTTTTATATCGCTCGCCGTATTAGTTTTTTCATAGGTTGTATCATGTTTTCCAGCAAATGTATTTTTCACTAAATTAGTATAAGTATTTTTTTCACCCACAACGCCGAAAAACAAATTCGGATGTTTTAATTCAATCTGTTCAATGATAATATTATTTTTATTCTCGGTTTGCGAATACTCGCGTATTTTTACTGAAAATTCGTCAAATGTTATAACCGGCTTTTCTTCATTGGCAACGCTGAACGCAAATTTTTGAATTTTATTATCTGCTCTTAAATTCAAAATATTTTGTTTAAAATTCCCATCAAAATCCAATGAAACTGAAATTGTAGCTTGAATCGCGCGACAGTTAATGTAATCTTTCAGATATGGCAATAAAGTATTAATTTGAAAATTCGTTAATTCAAATTTTCCTTTATAATTTCCCGTATCAATATCTATCGCGCAATCTAATTTGATAATTGTTTGATTATTTAATTTAGTATGTAAATCAATATTCACTGAATCTAATTTTTCAGTTAATACCGGCAAATAAAAATTAAATTCCGACAGTTCAAATTCAGATTTATAATTTTCATCATTAAAACCGAATAATCCGTTTTTAACTGTTATATTATTAATTACGAATTGAAATTGTTCAGCTGCAGAAGTGTCGGTTTTAGCATCAACCGAGTTATCGGCAAATTTAGCGAGTATATCAGAAAAATTAAAATCTTCTTTATTTTTTCTGATTTTGATGAATGGATTTATAAGATCAATTTTTTCAATATTGATTTTTTTGCGGAGAAGATCTGTAATTGAAATTTTAACAAAAAATTGATCGAATGCAGCAAATTTATCAGTTCCATTTTTTTCGAACATCGAAAAATAATTGACCGCAAATTCGCTTTTAAAATAATTCAGCGATAAATTCTTGACAGAGATTGTCCTGCCGGTTAATTTTTGAATTTTATTTATTGCAATATGTTTTATTATTGCGGGTAGAAAAATAAAAAATGATAGGATAAGAAAAAACAACGTTGCGACGATGGGCAATATTTTTTTCTTCATTTGCGCGCCAATTATAGCCAACAACAAGTTTAGAAATTTCTAAACTTGTTGTTGGTTAAATTAAGTATACAAAAATATTAGAACACTTTATAATTAAACGCTAGATTCAGCTTTTGTTCCCATTCATAATGAATTCTGCTTTCTGTAATGTCTATATTTTCAATATTCAAACTGAAATTCATATTCAAATATTTCGCCAATTTAATCAACAAAGTATTATCCCATTCCATTTTTATTTTTCTGGATTTAGTTGTAATATCCCACGGATCATTTGTTTTTTTAAAACTTGAATAAAATCCGAGTTTTGACAAAAATATCATATCTTCTTTAAATTCGTTTTTATAATCAAATACTAATTCGATACCGTTATTACTGTTATAATTTTGACCACGCGGCTCATTAATAAAATGTTCGTAATATAAACCGGCTCTGCCGATTAATTTCTGTTTTTCTTTGTCGATAAACGGAGTGCTTGCTCCAGCGCTCTCGCGTAATTGTATCGGACGAAATGCTTTTGCTTCGCCTGCAAAATTGGCGTCAAGCATAGCAGTTTGAAAATTCAATGCTGCATACGGATTAAATTTCGGATAAAGTTTCCATCTATAAACAGAATCAAGCACTAATTTATCAATGTCTTCTGTCCAAGTTGGCGTTGAAACATAAAGCCCGTTCGCGTTTTTAATAGTGCTGCGATTGCGCGCATATTCAAGTTTTAAAGTATTTTTCCAGTTGATTTCAGAATTATCTTTCGTTAATTCACCATTAATCAATACGCCGTAATTCAAACTTGAATTTTCTGTCATTCTGCCGACAGCGCCTGATTTGATTTTTGACTGACTTAATGTTGCAGCAATATTAAGCGACTTACTCCATTCGCTTTGAGATGCAAAAGCCGTCCAAATAAATAACAGCAATATTACAGCTGTTAAAATAAACTTTTTCATGACTAAAACCCTCCCAATATGATAGGAAAATCAATAGGTATAATTTATTTATAATACACCCCAAAAAATAGTTTGTCAATATGATTTCTCATTTTTTTTACCTATTGCCGCAATTATAGCGGACTGAAAAATCAAAAATGTAAAAAAATATATATTTTTGTTGATAATGCAAAATGGTATAAAAGTAAAAAAAAGCATAATTTTGTGGAAAAACATCAAAAATTTTTTTGCAATTTTTGTTTTGAAGTATTCGCCAAAAAAAATTAAAGCCACAGGAAAAACAATGGTAGATATATAAGAACTCATGGTCAAAAATTCGAAGATGCAAATTAATGTTGGAATGCAATTTATGAGCATTTTAAAAATTTATTAAACGAACGCATTAACTCTTTATGTCAACTAATTTAAGTCGTTATATAACAAATATACGCCAGATATTTATGAGAACTGGACAGCATATTTGTGACATATATTCTGCTGTATACTTGCATTGAAAATCGCTTTATATTTGTAAAAGAAATTAAAAGATATTGGTTTTATTTACAATATTATATTGAATATTGTATTGATTCAATAAATTCTATACAAACTTGCGTTTATTCTATAAGTGCGAATGATTTATGAGATTTGCTGCTGATAAATTCAGCGATGATAATGAAAAAAATCCTTAATGCCAATATATCATGAACCCATTTATCAGCAAATTCATCTTTTAAGCGTTTATTTTTCAAAATTGATTGATAACCGCACTCAAGCCCGCTTACGCCTGCGCGGATTTATTAGATTGGTGTTTCCAGAACTTTTAAAGTGTTTTGATATTGAGACTGTAACGTGCCTGTATCTTCTGAAAAAATATATGATGCCTGACGATTTTTTAAAACTTGATATTGAAAAAGAATCGTCTGCAATAATGAAAATTTCAATATCTCAACACGGCTGTGAAACATTGGAAAAAATAAAAAAATATGCCGGCGAATCAATAGGCGTCAATACCGCTTCAATGTATCAGCAAATGCGGCTTATTCTGACATCAATGATTGACACTTTCGAATTCATAAGAAATCAGACGAATATAATCCTATTCTCCCGAAAAAAGTTATAACTATGTGTCAATTTTTTTAAAATCAATAGCGAAAATTTTGAATATAGTTTTTGTTTTTTTCGATAGTTCATTGATAATATTTAATCCAGTATTGTTATTATTTATGTTAGTGTCATACTTGCACAAATGCACAAATGTTTTTATATTGTTTCCATTATAAAAATTATTAATAGGAAAATCAATTATCATTTAAACAAAATATACAACATTACAAATTTTTAGTTAATTCTTTTTTGCATATTGCCGGCAATAGGCAAATTTAAAAAATTATATTGACAAACTGTTTTTTTTGAGGTATTATAATCAAATTAGGCTAATTTATTTTTCGGAGGTTTTTAATGAAAAAGTTATTTTTTGTCGCTCTTCTTCTATTGTCGCTTACAGTTGCTCAGCTTTGCGCAAGCGACATCACCCCGTTTTCGCTTAATTTATGGGAGGGCGTTCAGCTGCCCGGCGGTCCGCAATCTTCTGTCAGAGGTTTGCGCATCAACCTGCTTTACGGCGTTAATAAGGATGTTACGGGCTTTGACTGGGGATGGTTTGTGCCCTTCAATTTCACGACCGGCAATTTCAAAGGTTTTGGTATCGGTATATTAAATAACGTAAAAGGCAATGCTGTTGGCGTACAATGGGGTGTTGTAAATAAGGTTGATTCTGATTTTAAGGGCTGGCAGAACGGTTGGGTTAATATAGTAAAAGGTCAAGCCGTTGGTTTTCAATCTGGTTTGATTAATTATACTAATAATATGCGCGGCTTGCAGCTTGCTACAATTAATTATGTAAATCAACTATATGGTTTGCAGATAGGTATAATTAACATCAATAAAAAAGGCGAACCTTTGGGCTATCCGTTTTTAGTATTACCCGTGATTAATTTAGCATTTTAATTTAGTTAATTTTCTTTATATTATTTCAAGCGTTCAAGTTTTATATGCTTGACACGCTTGAAATATTAAAACTAAATAAGTGTGGAATTATTGAAAAAATAGTAATAGTATTTACTTTTTTTTATTATATTCTGTAATGCCGCTATTATGCTTTAGGTATTCGAAAAAAATATTGTAGATATCAATAAAAAAATATTATAACAAAAGAAATCTCTATCCCAAATTATCAAAAAATAACTGTTTAAAATAATAACGAGCAACCGATTAATATAAAAAAACTAAATAATATTAGTTTTAAAATTTAAAACAAAAATATCAAACGAAAATAAAAAAAATACTAAAAGATACCATAAAATTATCTATCAACAAATTGTTGAATCGTAAAAAGTTTTGTGGAAATTCTAAAATATAAAAATCAATAGATATAAATTTAATATTAACTTTCTTTATTTGCCGACCAAAGAGAAATAAAAAGGCGCTTAATTTTTTTGAAAAAATAAGTTTTCAAACTTTTTTAAAAAACTTCGCAATTTTTCATATAGCCAACAAAAATAGCAAAAATCAATTTGATTCTCGTATTAATCTATCGGCAAAAATTATTAGCAATTGTGAATATATAAATGCCTAATTTTGAATATTGCCCCACTTTTTCGTGGCTTTTTGAATTGTTAAAATAAAATATACAAAAGTTCATAAATAATTCGAGAAAATAATTATAAAAGGATATCAGGTCTGTATCTGTCCCAATTTTGTTATAAAAAATCCTTGAAAAAAACAAGAAATTTAAGTATAATAACTTTTTAATTTTTTTGTTATAAAAAAGGACAAAAAGAAATGGTTCA
Source organism: bacterium (assembly GCA_029551925.1). Lineage (GTDB taxonomy): Bacteria > JAGOBX01 > JAGOBX01 > JAGOBX01 > JAGOBX01 > JAKPEO01. The sequence goes on along the minus strand of JAKPEO010000055.1, from coordinate 19,936 downwards.
ACATGAAATAGATTTTTCGCATCTGCCATCGCCTTGTTATATTGTAGATGAAAATAAAATCAAACATAATTTAGAGATACTTGCAGATGTTCAAGAAAAAGCGAATTGCAAAATATTACTCGCATTAAAGGGCTTTGCGATGCATTCTGTATTTCCATTAATATCTAAATATCTAAAAGGCATCACTGCAAGTTCGCTGTTTGAAGCGCGGCTGGGCTATGAAGAATTTGAAGGCGAAGTGCATATTTATGCGCCGGCATATAGACCTGATGAATTTCCGAAACTATTAAAATATGGCGATCATATAGTATTCAATTCATTTTCGCAGTGGCAAAGATACGAGCCGCTTGTGGCTGAATATAACGCTAAAAACAAAAAAAAAATATTATGCGGAATCCGTATTAATCCCGAATATTCTGAAATAGAAAAACCGATATATAATCCTTGTTATAAATATTCTCGATTAGGCGTGACATTAGACAATTTTCGCGCTGATGAATTAGACGGTATTACAGGTCTGCATTTTCATACGCATTGCGAGCAAAATTCAGAACCATTAGAACGCACTGTTCGCGTAGTAGATTTGAAATTCGGTGAATATCTAAAAAATATGAAATGGCTAAACTACGGCGGCGGGCATCACATTACTCGTCCTGATTATGATATACCAAAATTAATAAATTCAATAAAATATATGCAAGATAAATACGGCTTAGAAATTTATTTGGAGCCGGGCGAAGCCATTGCTTTGAATACCGGGTATATGGTCGCAACTGTTTTAGATATTGTGCATAATGAAATAGATATTGCGATATTAGACACATCGGCGGCGGCGCATATGCCGGATGTTTTAGAAATGCCGTATCGTCCGTATGTGCTTGGCTCTGGTATGGCTAATGAATATAAATACACTTATAGATTTGGCGGACTTACTTGTTTAGCTGGCGATGTTATCGGCGATTATTCTTTTAATGAGCCGCTAAAAATCGGCGACCGTATTGTTTTTACTGATATGGCGCATTATACGATGGTAAAAAATAATATGTTCAACGGTGTGAATCTTCCGTCAATTGCAGTATTTACGCTCGAACAAAAAATTAAGGTTGTGCGAAAATTCAATTACCAAGATTTTAAAAAGAGATTGTCTTAAAAAAACTATGAAAAAAAATAATTTTATTATTCGATATATTCAAGAATTCAAAGAAAAAATAGAAGATTACAATTTTAATAACTCAAATGATTATTGGATAAAAAAAATTTTTTTTAAAATTGTCAAGACATTATATATTACATTTTTTCGGTTTAGAAACGACAACTGTGTGCTTCACGCTTCCGCACTGACATATACCTCATTATTAGCGCTTGTCCCTATTTTAGCGCTGATGTTTTCACTACTTAAAGGATTAGGAGTAAAAAGTGATTTTTTAAAAATACTTGTTAATATCATTTCTGCCAACCAAAAACTCATCGCGGAGAATATAATGCATTATTTAGAAAATACAAGCGCCACAAAATTAGGCACGATTGGTGCGGTATCATTATTAATAACTGCGATATTGGTATTAGCAACAATAGAAAAATCTTTTAATGTTATCTGGGGCGTAAAAAACACGCGAGCTACTGTTAGAAAAATTACTGATTATCTAAGCGCATTAATAGTAGGTCCAACCTTTTTAGTCGGCGCAATAAGCGCTACGGCATTAATAAAAGTGCCAACTTATCTGGAAAATATTCAAATAATAAATGTAGCGTATGCTTTATTAATAAAATATCTACCGTATATTTTTATGTGGATAGTATTTACATTTTTTTATATTTTTATGCCGAACACAAAAGTAAAGTTGGTGCCTGCATTAATCGGCGGATTAATAGGTAGTATGTTATGGCAATCGGCGCAGATGTTGTATATAGGTTTAAATGAATATATGGTAAATTTCAAAATTATCTACGGTAGTTTAGCCGCGCTGCCATTATTTTTTATTTGGCTTTATACTTCTTGGGTAATTGTGCTGTTCGGCGCGGAAGTTTCATTTGCAATTCAAAATGTCACTAATTATCGTAGTTCTATTGAAAATATAAGATTAACACCATTTGAATTAATGCAAATATCGATTATAATAATGTATTATGTTTCAAAAAGTTTTTATTTAAAAGGTAAAAAAAAATATATAACTATCCAATATCTGACTAACAAATTAAATTTATCTGATAGAATTATTAATTATATAGTTTCAAATTTAACAGAAGCCGGCTTGCTTTCCGTAGATAACACGGATCCGGAACGAATAATTGTGCCAAGAATAGACCCTGAACATATCACAATAAAAAAAGTAGCGGACGCGATAATAAATAACACTACTAAAAAATCAATAATCTTGACAATGAAAGAGCAATTAGACCAGAATATCTATGAAAAAATAGAAATATTCAATAACAAAGATTTTTTGTTAAATTCAAACTTCAAGGAGATAGTTTTTTCTGAAAAATGAAATCAATTGGTATAGTGTCTGATTCTCATCATAATCTAAACAATCTCCAAAAAGCGCTGAATTACTTGATAAACGACAGAAAAATAGATATGCTTTTTCATTTAGGCGATTTTTATGAAGATTTAGACAATATCGAAATTTTAAAAAACGATTTGCAGATTTTTAAGGTGCCGGGCACAGAAAATTATCTGTATAATTCTAAAATGATATTGAAACGGTTAAAAATAAAAATCGATGATATTGTGTTTTTATTATCTCATGTCCCGCGTAAACATCAATGCGATCCGATTGATGATAATGAAATTGAAGATGCAATAAATACAAAAAGTATAAAATCGCTAATTTATGGACACACTCATCAATATAGAATTTTTTATGACAACAACTCTAGTATTTTATATATTAATCCAGGACATTTAAAAGATGTTGACGAGCAAGGCACACCGCCAACTTTCGCTAATATGATAATTGATAAAAATCGAGTGATTGTAAAAATTTATAATCTTTTAAATGAAATTATGCTTGAAAAAAGGTATGTATTATAAATGAATTTTTATATTGTTTTAGCCGCATTTTCATTGGTTAATATTATTACGATTATTTATTCATTTAAACAGACCCAAAAATTTTTTAATTCTACAATAGACGGATTTTTGCATTATCCAAATTCTACTAAATATTTAGTTATTCCACATATTCTAATATGTTTGATTTCAATATCAATTTTTGCTATTTACACTTTTATTTATCAAAATCAAAGTATAAATTTAAAAATTTTTTTAACTGCAATTTTTACAATTTTATTTTTGACATTGATAAATTATCTGACGCTTTTGATTTTGTATGTGTATCTAAAATCAAAATTAAAAAAAGAAGGATATATTGCGCTATACGAAACTGACAATGAACTCGGAGATAGCGAATATATCAATAAAATTCTGTCAAAAGAATTTAATGCGATGATTAGAAATTATGTCGGAATTATTGCTGTTGTTTATTTATTTTTCTTTATTTTTCCGACTTCGTTGATAGACGAAAAAAAAATCAGTAAAGAGTCGGGCAACCGGCAGGGCCGCAATATTATTGACGACGCTAAATTTTACGGCGGCAGCGATTGGTTTGTTAAATTGGTGCATAATCGCAGAAAATACATACAGCGCTGGGGCTATGCTGCATATATGAAAAATTTCGGCGAACAGATGAAAGATATAGAGCCGGAAATAATTTTATATGAAAAAAAGAATGAAGCGATAGATTACGAAAAAACTCGAATTGAACGCGAAAAAGAAAGAATTTTATACAGCGATTTTAATAGACATTTTGATAAAAATTATCAAATTTTGCCAGATACGCATTAATGGAATATCTTTCTATTATAAATAAATTCTCGAAAAATTATAATTATTCCGACGAGTTATCGGCGCTTTTTGTTTATTCATTAACAAATAATCAAGAACTCATAATTCCGCAGCGCTTAAAAAAAATATACAAACAAAATTTTATTAAAAATATGCATATAATTTCCGAACTAAAAAAAATATATAAAATTTGCGAAAATATGAATATTCGGCAGCCGATACTTTTAAAAGGGACAAGTTATATTTTTAAATTTTATAATGATAATTTAGGTTGCAGGAATCTCAATGATATTGATTTATTGATTTATGATAAAGAACATTATTTTCAATTATGCGAATTATTAAAATCAAACGGCTATATTTTTTCTTCTGATTATCCTGAAACTTTAACAAAAAATAATATTAAAATAGATTTGCATATTGAACTTATCAATTCCGCAAGAATCGCAGCGCGCCGCGAATTTGTTAATATTTCAGATTGGCAAAAGCATATTATAAAAATAAATGATTTTTATTTTTTAGACGATAATCTGGATTTTTTATATTCATTGCTGCATTCCGCGATACATCATTCTTTTTCTGAATTCAAATGGCTGACCGATGCGTATCTTTTTATTTTTCTAAAAAAACTTGCCCCGCAAAATTTAAAAAAAATCGCTGAAATTAACAATATTCTTGATTTATTGCGATTTTGTTTGACTTATTTAAACTTGATATTTGAACTGCCGCAGGAATATCAAGATACTTTCAATTTGCCTTATAAAAAAAATGTTTGTAAATATATTCTAAAAAAAACTAATAAAAAAAATTGCCAATATTTGATTAATTTTTTATTTGCTAATAATCTTCAAAAAATTAGGATACTTATGAATTTGTTATTTCCTAATAAAACAATTCTAAATTTAAAATATCCGCAAAAAAATATTTTAGCGCAGTATATTCAGCATTATAAAGAAATAATAAAATCAGTCATTTGAATATATTTCGCTGTATGGATGCTGAGCGATTACATTTTGTTTTATATCGATTTTAGTTTTGAAAATTTTATTGAAAATATTATTGAATTTTAATAATATATCAAAAACCGCAGGCGATAAATACAGCGGTCTTTTGACATTTAATTCAGCGCATATTTCATTGTAAAATTTTTTTATTAATATAGGTTGGTCGTCAACAGCAAATAAAATTTTAGGCGCGCTAATTTTATCATCTTGCAATAATTGAACAATCAAACTAATTAATTTCGACGAATGCGTTGTATGCCAATAATTATTTTTTTTGGTTATTACTATTTTAAAATTTAATTTTTTCAGCCGTTCTTTGATTATCGGAATATATCTGTTTTCGTCATACACATATCCGCTGCGAATAATTATATACGGAAGATTATCAGCATTTTTTATTATTTTTTCCGCCTCTATTTTCGAGAGACCATAATCATCTTGCGCAGAATATTCAAAACTATTCAATATCGGAAGATTATTTTTTTTTAAATGTCCGGCAAATACTGAAACCGAACTTAAATGTATAAATTTTTTTAAATTGCGAGCCTTGAAAACTTCTACTAATCTTTTAGTGCCGTCTATATTTGTTTTAAACAACACATCTTTCGGAGTATTTTTAGTATATGCCGCTAAATGCGCGACCGCATAAAATTCTATATTTGGCGGCAATTCAAAATTTTCTAATGCGGCTTGAATAATATTTATCTTTTCATTTTTCAGCCATTCATTTTTGATTTTGCTTATATCGCGACATAATATGTAAAGATTAAAATCAGAAATTTTTAAAAGTTCAGCGATAAGTAAATTGCCTATATATCCAGAACCGCCTGTTATAAATATATTGCGTCTATTCATAAAAATTATTTTACAATAATTAGTTAAAATTATCTATACTTTTTATGCCGTCAAGTATTTGTCCTGCGAGTTTTTTATTTATTCCCGGAATTTTACATAATTGTTCAATCGTAGCAAATTGTATATTCTTTAATGATTTGAAATAGTTTAATAATAAAATTTTGCGTTTTTCGCCTATGCCTTTGATTGAATCTAAAATTGATAATGTCATAGTTTGCGAATGCAGAGTTTGATGATACGCTAATCCAAAACGATGCGCTTCATCGCGAATATATTGCAATAATCTTAATGCCTGCGAATTTTTCGGCAATTCAATTGGCTCGCTGCAATTTTCTTTAAATATTAATTCTTCTTTCTTTGCAATTGATATTATCTCTAAAATATCATCAGAAATTTTTAGATGATTTCTGATAATGTCAATTGCAGCATTAAGATGCTGTCTGCCGCCGTCTATCAATACCAAATCAGGGACACGCACAGAATTTTTGTTTTCTAACGCATTAGTAAAATGCCGCAATAATAATTCGCGCATCATTTGATAATCGTCAATACCTTCAACATTTTTTATTTTGTATTTGCGATATTCGCTTTTTGATGGCAGCCCATTAAAAAAACATACTGCCGCGCCGACTGAATGGTCGCCGCTGTAATTAGAAATATCAAAGCCCTGTATAATTTTAGGATATTTTTGGAGATATAGAGAAGTTTGTAAATCTGTTAATTTATTCGCTGTAATTTTAATTTTTATTTTGTTATATGTCAAAATTTCATAAGTGTTTTTTTTAACAAATTCAATAAATTCGTATTTTTTGCCTTTTTGCGGAATTGTAATGATTGTTTTGCTTCCGCGTTTAGCGGTCAGCCAATTTTCTAATGATTCAATGTTCTCCGGCGGTTCTTGCAGAATTATTTCCTGCGGGATAAACATAGAGGTATTATAAGTTTGAAAAATTATTCTGCTAATCAACTCAGTATAATCAAAGGTTTCCTGATTATAATTAAAAAAATATTGTTCATTACCCACCATTTTACCGAGCCGATATATAAATTTCTGGCAGCAGCCGCTATCGTCTAATATTGAATAAGCAATAACATCAAAGTTTTCAGTATCAGCAGAATCGATTTTTTGATAATTAAATAATTCTTTTAATGCAAATAATTTATCGCGATATTCTGCTGCTTCTTCAAACCGCTGTTTTTCTGCAGCTGCGCGCATTTCTTCTTCTATAAATTTAATTAAATCTTCGCTTTTACCTGACAGAATTTTCAACGCCTGATTTATATTTTGCAAATATTTTTCTTTTGTGATTTTATTGATGCATACTCCCGCGCATTTTTTGATGTCATAATATAAACAGCCGCGTTCTTGTCGTGTTAAATTTTTACATCTCCGAAATTTAAAAATGTCATTTAATACTTCAATAATTTTATGCGCCGCGCGATTAGCGATAAATGGACCAAAATATTTTATTTTATCGCTCAATATTCTGCGCTGTATTGTCAGTCGCGGAAAATCATCCACTGTATTTATTGCTATATACGGATAGCGTTTATCATCTTTTAATCTGATATTAAAACGCGGAGAATAGCGTTTTATATACGAATCTTCTAAAATATACGCTTCGGTCTCGCTGTCTGTCACAATAAATTGTATATCAGTTACATATTTCAATAATATTTGCGTTTTTATATCCTTTACACTTTTATTGAAATATGAATTTACGCGCTTTTTGAGATTCAGCGCTTTGCCAATGTATATAACATTTCCAGCGCTGTCAAACATTATATAAATTCCAGGCTGCTCCGGAAATTTAGTTATTATGCTATTATCAATCATAACTTGAATTTACCGTAAAAAATCAAATAAAAATATCTTGCGGAATTTTAGAATATTCTTCTAATTTTTTGAAATATTTGGCAATATGTATGCCGTCAACGAGCGAATGATGCGCTTGAATAGAAATAGGCAGATATATCTTGTTATTATTTTCAAAATATTTGCCCCAAGCGATTCGCGGAATCGTATCCACAGATTGTAAATTTATTGTGTGCACAAAACTTGTGAACGAAAACCACGGGATACAGGTAATATACAGCAAATCTTGGCGTTCAGCATCTTCCGGCATATCACATTTATTTTTATAAATTTCTAATTTGGTTTTTACTGCATTATCAAATGATTGCCAATTATCAATAAATTCAACTGTGCAATAACCGAATAATTCATCACATTCAGACATATAAGTAAACGACGGACTGACAATTTCGTATTCAAAAACTTTATCGTTAACTATACGCTGTTTGTATTCAGGCAGTTCATTCGCAATTTTACAAGTTAAATATAATATCGCTCGAAATATAGATATTTTCTGCTTTTTAATAAAAAAATATAAATCTGTAATTTCAATATTCGCGCATAAATTATAATGCGGATAAGTAAAATTTCTGAAAAAATTAAAATGATTTTTGCGACGCCAATTTTCTAAATTAATTATTTTATATGACATAATGAATTCCTTTATTTTTTATTTGTTTAAGCGAAACTTTAAAATTATTCGGCATTTATTATACATTCACCTTTCCCCAAAAGTCAAATTTAATCTAATCAAAATGCAAATTATCAAATAGAGCAATCTTCTGAAAAGTCTCAATATATTTTAACAAACGAACAATTTCTAACTGCGTTCCCGTTAAAATTTTTTTAATATTTTTTTTGCTTTATTTGATGTAAAATTTAAAACAAGAATAGTATTAGAAACTATAAAAAATGAAAAAACAATAAATCAAATAGCGATAGAAAATAATATAACGCCAAAGAATATACTGAATTGGAAGAAGCAGTTTATGTAGAATATGCGTTTAATATTTGACAAAGATGAAATAAGCTTAGAATGTCAAGAACTGCTTACCAAAAGCGAGCAAGAAAAAAACTAACTGTATCGAAAAATAGGACAATTAGCCATTGAAAACAAGTGGCTTAAAAAAAAATCTGTAGAATATGAATTATTGTGAGCGAAAGAAAATGACAGATTGCTTTTTTCGATACTTTTCCATATTTTTTAATCATTTTGGAAAACTCGGGGATAATAAATTTACTCGCAGATTACCGCGCGTTTATTTTAAAAATGCTAACGCTTGATTTATTTGTAAATCTATACTTTTTTTTGAAGCAGCGCCGTAGGATTTTCTGCGTTCTACGATATTCATAAAATTTATTGCTCCATAAATATCTTTATCAAATTTATCAGAAAATTTTTGATATTCTTCCAAACTTAAATCTTGTAAACTTTTATTTTTTGAAATAGCGTATTTTACTAATTCTCCGCTTATATGATGAGCAGCGCGAAACGCAATGCCTTTTGCCACTAAATAATCAGCAATATCAGTTGCTTCAATATAGCCCTTTTTCAAAGATTCAGATAATTTTTCATTATTAAATTTTATTTCTTTGAGCATTGCGCAAAAAACCTGCAATGTAATTTTTACAATATCAGCTGAATCAAACAGTATTTTTTTGTCGTCTTGCAAATCGCGGTTATATGACATCGGTAGTCCTTTCAACATAATCATTAGCGCATTAAGATTTGAAATTAATCTGCCCGCTTTACCGCGCGCGAGTTCGCAGACATCTGGATTTTTTTTATTTGGCATAATACTGCTGCCTGTTGTAAACGCATCTGAAATAGTAATATAATTAAACTCTTGCGAGGACCAGATTATAAACTCTTCGCTCATTTGCGATAAATGTATAGCAATCAAAGCCACAACATACAAGTAATCCAAGATAAAATCTCTGTCAGAAACAGTATCTATGCTGTTATCTGTCGGTTTAGAAAAATCCAATAATTTTGAAGTATAAAATCTGTCTATATTATGCGTAGTGCCGGCAAGCGCGCCAGCGCCCAACGGACATTCGTCTAATATTTTAAAAAACTCATTAAGTTTTAGCAAATCCCTTTTAAATTTTTGGAAATATGCAAGTAAATAATGCGCTAAATATATCGGCTGCGCGTGCTGTAAATGCGTAAATCCCGGCATCAAGACATTTTTATTCTTTTTAGCGAGTTCGACTAAAATCGTCAATAATTGTTTCAAAATTTTTTTTAAATTTTTATATTCATCTTTCAGATACAATTTAACATCAACTGCAACTTGGTCGTTACGGCTGCGAGCGGTATGCAATTTACCGCCTATATCTTGCCCCAACATTTCAATTAATTTTGATTCTATATTCAAATGTATATCTTCGTATTCTTGTTTAAATTCAAATGTTCCGTCGTCTATTTGTTTTTCTATAATTTTCAGTGCTTTGATTATTTTTTTAGATTCTTCTATACTGACTATTTTTTGTTTTGCAAGCATTTTAATATGAGCGATACTGCCTTGAATATCATATTTATACAGCCGCTTATCAAATGAAATAGATTCTGTAAATTGCTCTACTAATTTATTAGTTTCAGCGCTAAATCTTCCAGCCCATAATTTCATAATGTTTCTCCCTATTTTTTTTAAGGTCTCAATAATTTATAATAGATAAACGCTACAATTCCGCCTAATACTACCACTAAAATAACAATATCTCTTAAACTGCTGTGATACAATTTTAAAATAAAATTAAAAAACATATATTTATATTTTTTTTCGCGTTTTTTTGTATGCATATTATTTACGAATTTGACCGCTGCCGTAAACAATAAATTTTAATGTCGTCAATTCTCGAATACCCATCGGTCCGCGCGCGTGTAATTTATCAGTGCTGATGCCTATTTCAGCGCCGAGCCCGAATTCATTGCCGTCGCTAAATCGAGTAGAGGCGTTGACAATCACAGTCGCTGAATCTACTGCTCTCAAAAATTTTTCCGCTTTATAATAATTAGTGGTAATAATTGCTTCCGTATGTTGCGACCCGTATTTTGCAATATGCCGTATCGCTTCGTCTAAATCATCTACAATCTTCACAGCTAATTTTAAATCTAAATATTCGGCGTACCAATCGTATTCTGTCGCGCTATTTATTTCAGGTAAAATTTCGCAAACGCGCGGGCATCCGAATAATTCCACTTTCGCGGCATCATACATTTTTTTTATAGTCGGCAATAATTCAGTGGCAACATCTTTGTGTATTAATAATGTTTCCATTGCATTGCAAACGCCAGGTCTCTGAACCTTCGCATTATAAATAATATCCATCACTATATTTTTATCGTATTCATTATCAATATAAATATGACATACTCCTTTATAATGTTTGATTACCGGTATTCTTGAATTTTCAACAACCGCCCGTATCAAGTTTTCGCCGCCGCGCGGAATAACTAAATCAATATAATTGTCTAATTTCAATAATTCATTAATTTTCGAGCGGTCCGAGGTATCGACAAATGACACTATATGGGGATTAAAATTATTTTCTATTAATGACTGTCTAATAATATCGACAAAGATGCGGTTTGTATTTATTGCTTCTGTTCCGCCTTTTAAAATCACGGCGTTTCCTGATTTTAAACAAAGCGCAGCGGCGTCAACAGTAACATTCGGTCGCGCTTCATAAATAATTAATATCGAGCCAATCGGCACGCGCATTTGTCCAACTTTCAAGCCGTTCGGTCTAATCTTAATATTTAAAATTTCGCCGACCGGATCTTCTAACATTATTATTTCATCGATACTTTCAGCAATTTTTTTTATACGCTGGTCATTTAATAATAATCTATCGAGCATCGCGGAATTCAATCCCTTTGATTTACCGGCGTTCATATCAATTTCATTCGCTTGAATAATTTTATCTATATTTTTTATAATTTGCAATTTAATACTTTTCAAAATATTATTTTTTTCCGAGGTCGCGGCATTTGATATTTGAAAAAAACTTTCTTTTGAATTTTTAGCTATATCTAAAACATCTATCATAACTATCTACCTCTAAAAAATATTTTTTTATTAATTTCCAAATTATAAAAATTTAATTGATAAAAATCAACTAAAATGCCGAAATTTTATAAAAATAAATTTGACAAATTGAGAAAAAAGTTGTATATTATATAGGTTTATACTCGCTATGCTTATGTCTGCGCTTTTGCGTATTTTTATAGATTTTGGGAAATTTAGGATTTTTATAGTTTTATAGGATGTAAAATACAATGATGCCAATGAAAAAAAACATATCAAAAAATAGTTTTAATATTAAGACGCTCGGAAAATGTCTTTTTGATTCTCCGCTAAAATTATCAACCAAATATGGCGACAGGATAGTTAATTATGTAAGCGAAAAAGAAAAGATAATATTTTATAATGAGACGATAGCATTAAATCGATATAAAACATTAAAAGACGCGCCTGTTTTAGAAAAAGCCGGACCGCGTAAAAAAATATTTTTCAATCCTTCGGAGGTCACAGCTGCGATAGTGACTTGCGGGGGTTTAGCGCCGGGCTTGAATGATGTTATTCGTTCGCTTGTAATGGAATTGCATTGGATATATGGCGTCAAAAAAATTTTAGGCATAAGATACGGTTACAGCGGTTTTATTAAGGATTATGGTTATGAACCTATGATATTAACTCCTAAAATAGTGAGCGATATACATTCATTTGGCGGGACATTATTAGGCACATCGCGCGGCCGGCAAGACGAAAAAAAGATAGTAGATTTTTTAGAAGATAATAAAGTGTCTATGTTATTTTGTATTGGCGGTGACGGGACGCTGCGCGGCGCGCATTCTATATATGAAGAATTGACAAAAAGAAAATTAAAAATAGCAATAGTAGGCATTCCTAAAACAATAGATAATGATATTGCATATGTCGAGAAAACATTTGGTTTTGAGACAGCATTTTCAAAAGCGGCAGAAGCGATACGCGCCGCTCATAGCGAAGCGATAAGCGCGTATAATGGAATTGGATTAGTTAAATTAATGGGCCGGCATTCTGGATATATTGCTGCAAATGCCGCGTTAGGATTGAAAGAAGTGAACTTTGTATTAATACCGGAAGTGAAATTTGATTTAGAAGGACCGAACGGATTATTTGAACAATTAAAAGCGCGGCTGCTAAAAAGAAAGCATGCTGTTATTGTTGTAGCAGAAGGCGCGGGGCAGGAATATTTAGTTAACGAAAACGCGCCGATAAAATATGATGCTTCCGGCAATATAAAATTAGGGGATATTGGCTTATTTTTAAAAAATGCGATAAAAGAATATTTTAAAAAACAAAATTTTGATGTGACATTGAAGTATATTGACCCGAGTTATATTATTAGAAGTTTACCTGCTTTGCCGACAGATAGCATTTTTTGCGGAACATTAGCGCAGAATGCCGTGCATTGCGCATTTGCCGGCAAGACAGATGTTATAATTGGTTATGTTCAAAATCATTTTGTGCATATACCGATACCATTAGCCACATCGTACAGAAAAGAGATAGATCCTGAAAGCGAATTATGGTTTAATGTTCTTGAAGCGACTGGGCAGATAAAAGATATGTTTAATGATAAAATAAAAAATAAGAATGAAGTGATAATGTAAAAAAATATAAGGGACAAAATAATATGGCAAAAATTGATGAATTATTATTAGATGATTCAGATAATTTTAATGAAATATCTAATCAATTTGATTCGCTTGAAAAAGATTTAAGCGCTATAGCGAGTAAAACAGAGGTTTCGAGCAGCTCGGTTTTAGCGAGCGAAGAAGAAATAGAAGAAGAGACAGAGGATAAGAATTATTATTTTTTAGTGCCGCCTGACAAGAATTTAGCCAAATCTGATGTATTTAGAATATTTGAGAAAATGGAAGAAGTGGTGCCGGGACAATTAATTTTATCCGTGTATGATTTATCTGGCGGCGAACGAATAGATAAAGAATTTAAAGCCGGCAATAATATAGCGATGACGCCTGACGGAAAACAATATTATTCGACAGTAACTGGACAGGTATGCTGGATCGGCAATGTTATATCAGTAGAGAAGACAAAAAAAATAAATGGCGATTTAACTGCATTTGCCGGCAATACAGAATATGATACGAGTTTGATTGTTAATGGCAATATTCAAGACGATGTTAAAATAAAAGTTAATGGCGATTTGTATGTTTTAGAAAATATCGGGAAAGCGGAAATAGAAGTTAATGGAAATGTTTTTGTTAAAAACGGTATTCGGGGCCGCGGTGCGGGTTATGTAAAAGCAACAGGCAATATAATAGCGAAATTTATTGAAAATTCCAATGTTTCATCAAATTCAAGTATTATAGTTAATGACGCTATAATGCACAGTAAAGTAAGCGCAACAAATAAAGTAATAGTTAATGGCAAATTAAAAAAATTGATTGTCGGCGGATTAGTATGCGCAGGTCAAGAAATCGCCTCTGGCGTTATTGGCTCTGAAGCATATACGACCACAGAATTAAGCATAGGATTATTAGGCAATGAAAAAGAGCAATTAGATAAATTACACACAGAACGTACAGGAATAAAGACTCATCTTACGCAATTAGATTTGAATATTTCGCAATTAGTCACAAAAAAATCAGAAGGCAATTTTACGCAAGAAAATGCTGAAAAATTAGAAAGTTTTAAAAAAGAAAAAAAACAAATAAATGATAGATTAAAAGCGATTTCAGTAGAAATAGCGAAGATAGAAGAAATATTGAAATTACGCACGCACGGCTGCATAAGAGTAAAAGATGTAATTTATCCAGGCGTGAAAATATCAATAAACAATACGCTTGGTCCGATTAATAGCCCAGTAAAATCTTGTATTATAATAGCAAAAAATGCGGAATTAAAATTTGAGCCTTATAAAGATCCTGTTATTGACAGTAGCGAAAGTGAAAAGATTATAAAGACAAAAATCCAGCAGCCGACAAATTATGAACAAGCAAATATTGTTAGAAAAAGCATTGTAATAAAAGGAATTAACGAAGTAGATGCAGAAAAAAAGGGAATGGAGTTATTGAGATTAAATAAAAATAACAGCGTGTATACAGTATTAGAAGCGAGCACAACCGTCAAAAAACAGTTTTGTAAAATTCGATTAGTAGAAGTAAAGCCCGGCGAAAATGCAAAAAAAATCAAGCAGAAAATTACTCCATTTGATAAGAATAAACCGGTAGTAGTAGAAGGCGAAAACGCCGAGGTGGCATTAAAAAAGGTTTCAAAATATTTTAATGTTCCAACAGAAAAATTGGATTATACATTATTAGGTCAAAAATCTGCGGGGTTATTAGGAATTGGTAGTAAGGTTTATCAGTTTAAAGTTTGGCTGAAACGAGAAATTCCAAAATCGCGCGATTCAATGAAAGAAAAGATAGCGACAGCGCTTGAAGGCGATATAGACGGCTATTTTACGCTACAGAATACAGATGACGGATTGATGTTGACTATTTATCCGCCGCGCGGCAGCGGAAAAAAAATAGAAGAATCAGAAGTTGTTAAAGAACTAAATTTATATGGTTATAATAAAGATATAAATTTTGAAATAGTGAGTCAAGCAGTAGCGGCAGCCGAGGGCACAGTCACGAAAATAGCGCCTCGTCAACCAGAGCCAGAATTAGATGGAAAATTTGAAATAAAAGTAAGCGATGATAAACTTAAAGCATCGATAATAGTATATCCGCCGATGGAAGGCGGTAAACCTGTTACGAAAGAGCAAGTCGAAGCGGAAATAAAATCATTAGGCATAAAGAATTATAAGCAATTTGTTATAGACGGATTATTTGGCGATGTGCCTTTGTATTGTGAAGAAGTGGTATTTGCTGAAGGTAAACCAAAAATAAACGGGAAAGATGCAACAATTGATTATAAAGTAAATGTAGCAGAAGAAAAAGCATTGAATTTTAAAGAAGACGAATCCGGCAAAGTAGATTTTCATGAAATGGGATTAATTGAAAATGTCGTAGCCGGACAAGTATTAGCGCGCAAAGTGCCCGCAACAATAGGACAGAACGGCGAGGATATATTTGGCAATATTATGCCAGCAGAAGACGGCAAAGATATACAATTAACTCCGGGTAAAAATGTATCTTTATCTGATGATGGAATGGAATTAGTGTCTGATATTGACGGATTCGCTTCGTTTGACGGTAAAAAATTGCGTGTTGACCCGATTTATCATGTGAATGGCGATGTGTCATTTGAAACTGGAAACATTACATTTTTAGGCACTGTAATTGTAACTGGTATGGTGCGCGATGATTTTGTTATTCGCGCGAGTGGCGATGTTTTTGTGGGGGCAGTGGCTGCTGCTGAAATAGAAGCAGAAGGTAATGTTGTAATTCGCGGCGGAGTGTCAGGTCGTGATAAAGCGATAATAAAAGCAGGCGGCTCTGTCATTTCAAAATTTATTGAACAAGCATCGGTAATAGCAGGAAAAAATATAGTAGTTCAAGAAGCAATAATGCATTCTAATGTTTCAGCTGGCGGGTCAATATTATGTTTAGAAGGTAAACGCGGGCTGATTGTCGGCGGCACAGTTCGCGCAGGCGAAGAAATATATTGCAAAGAATTAGGTTCTAAAATAGCAACGCGTACTTATATCGAAGTAGGTATTGACCCGGCGATAAGGCAAAGTATCTCTGAATTAGAAGAAAAATTGCGCGAACAGAAAGAAAATTTTGACAGAGTGCGAAAAGGGATAAAAGCTTTGACATTATTAAAGAAAAAATTAGGGGTCTTGCCGCCGCAAAAAGAATCGCTGTTGTTAGAATTAGTTGGTTTGAATAGAGTATTGAATACTAAATTACTATCAATCCAGCAAGAATTAAAATCATTACAGACCAAAATGCGCGAAAGCAATAAAGGTAAACTTTGCGTATCAGGCACAGTATATACAGGCATAAAAGTCGTAGTAAAAAATGCAATTATGCATATAGACGAAGAATTGTCATTTGCCAAATTTTTCTATGAAAACGGCGAAGTGAAAATAGGACAGTATGAAGAGCCGTCGTCTAAATTAATGGAAGTATTAAAAACAGAAATAAAAGAACCGAAAAAATAAAAAGTGTATTACGTATTTGTTGATACGATTGACAGCGTGCAATTATTAGCGAAAAAATTGCATTCAAAAATTTCTGATGATATAATTCTTTTTACAGCTGCAGAACAGACGCAGGGTATAGGCAGGGAAAATAGACAATGGTTGAGCAATCGCGGCGGCTTGTATTTAACCGCTGTTTTAAAAAATAAAGTTATTCTTAATCCAGCGCCATTATTTATTTCAACTGCATTATCATGTTTTTTACAGGAACGCTTTGGAATACAAACAAATATCAAATGGCCGAATGATTTGCTTTATAATAACAAAAAAATTTGCGGGATACTTGTTGATTTAATATCTTATCAAGAACAAAATATTTATTTTATAGGTATCGGAATAAATTATAATAATTGTCTGCCCAAAAAAATTGACGATAATGAAGCGATAAGTATTTCAGAGATATTAAGAAAAAATATAGATTTTGAAATTTGTTCAGAAGCGCGAAAAATAGCGGAATATATAATAAATTATCAAGAAATTAATTGGCTTGATATTTATAAAAAAAAAAACTGTCTGTTAAATAAAAAAGTGTCAATACTATTGCATAATAATGAGATACTTTGTGGCTATGCTACTGATATTAATAACAGCGGCGCTTTGATAATTGATAATAAAATTGAAATAATATCAGCAAAGAAAATAATAAGTCATTATTAATTATTTATTGCAACTTATCTTCGATAGTTGTATCTTTGAATCCCATTTTGTTTTCTAAATTTACTTTATCAGAATAATAACGCAAAGAATAAAAAATTGCTAAAAATATTAAAATTAAAAAAAATACATATTTTCCATATATCAGCCAATCGCTGTGATAATGATGATGTTTGAATTTTTTATATAAAACGCGAATTTGACCGCTGATAGTATTTACTGTGAGTTCGCCTGTTTGTCGTTTTAAATAATATAATAATAATCGCCGCATTTTGTTATAAAATTAATAATAAAAAAATGGTCGGGGCGACTGGATTTGAACCAGCGACCTCTTGGTCCCGAACCAAGCGCGCTAGCCATCTGCGCTACGCCCCGATTTTTTTAGTTTATATATTTTAATTTTTTTATCGTTTCTTGTCCATAAAAAATTAGTTTTTGATTTTTTAAAATTTTTATATTTTCAATTTTTGATATCAGTAATTCAAATGTCAATTTTTTAGATAGCCAGAATTTTATTTCTCTATAATGTATATCGCTGTCATTCCGCATTTCAATTTCACCGCAAGTTTTGTTATTTATTTTAAATAATACTTTTTGATTATCCATTTGATTTTGAGTTTTTGCTTTTGAATTTTCTACTTCAAAATTGGATTTTAATATATTTACAACATCTTCGTTGTAAAATACATTAAATTTATTATCATTTTTAATAACTAAAAAATTCACTTCACCGCTATTAAATATACTTTTATGGATAAAAGCAGCCAGTAATTCTTTATTTTTTAATTTTGCACATAATTTTTGCATTGGCTCTTTTAATTTTTCTTTATATTTTTTTTTGTCTTGTAAATATTCAGTTCTGTTTTCTGGAAATGCTTCGATGCATTCTAATAATATTTCTGATAGACCGTTCATCCCCTTAAATGTAAAATCTTTTTGAAATCTCGTTTTGCTATATAAAAAAATTTGCCATTTTTTCTCGCCGCTTTTAACCGAATATGCGTGTCCTTCATTATCAATCACATCTTTTTTCGCTTGTGGTTCGCTTCTATATTCTTTGCCTATTCCTAAAATTTCAGCAAATTCTATGGCATCTCTATGACCTTGTTTTTTTACAAAACTCGCTTTTTCTGAACTCATCGCTTTTTTTTTAACCATTACTATTACATCGCCTCTTTAACGATTAACAATTCCTTTGTTTTTTTTATGTGATTACTGTTTCTTATTTTTCGATTTAACCCAATTCTTGTTTCGCCTTGCCCCATTGTATAATGTATATCCAATTCTATTATTTTAAAATCTTTATACCATTTTCTAATAGTAGGCGAATCATTGTATGATAAAATAAAACCTGATTTATGATTTTGTAAAAGGTCTCTTAATAGTTTATGATTAAAATTATTGTGATGAATGGGAAAATTTCTTTGTGGATAAAGTCCTCTAAAAAGTGTGCTGTCATCACCTAAGTAATATGGCGGATCGCAATATAAAAGATCATTAGAAAATTTGCAAATGACATTTTCAAATGATGCACATTTTATTTTTATATTTTTTATATCAAAATTTTTAACACGCTCTAAAAGTCTCTTATAAGTAGTATCTATTGAATATACACTTGACATCCATCCCAAAAAACCAGGTCCATATGAAAGATTATGATTAAAATAATAATACGCGGCTAATTTTAACGGCGATAATTTTTCTTCTCCTAACCAGTGTTTTTTTAATTGCTTTTTAATTTGGTCATAAACTTCTTTGGTGGGTGAGAGTTTATCAAGTTCGGAATACAATTGCTTTGGTTTATCAATCTGTATTTTCCAGTAATTTACAAGTATATCAAATACATCAAATCCCAATACTTCTATATTCAATTCTTTGGCAATGGATATTTCAAGTGAGCCGCCGCCAAAAAAAGGAGATATTACTCTTGTTATGTGTTCTGGAATATGTTCTACTATATAGCCGACAGCCCAACTTTTACCACCTGCATATCTTAAAGGAGACCCGAGATATCTTTTATATCTTTGATTTTTTCCTTTTAATTTTTGCAAAAATTTTTCTTTTAGTGTCTTACAAGTAGTGGGAGATGATGAAAATAAAGGTAATTGTAATTCTTCTAATTCAGCAGCAAATTTTATTATTTTATGTTGTTTGGTCATAAATGTTGTCATATTTTTTATTTTTGAGTGTCAACTAAAATTAGTTGACACTCATTTTAAATTAGAAAGAATGATTTATTCCGATATTTACGCCATAGTCATAACTTCTATTGTTTAATCCTATAGGCATTGAAAATTTAATATTAATCTGTTCATTTGGCGAATAGATAAATCCCGGCACTGCATAGCCCTGCGATTTCCAACCGTAATTATTTGAACTGTATTTTTTGCCGGATAGCTCGCCGATTAATTTAAAAACTTTTGACAAAATCAGATTGACGCCGCCTGTATATTCGAGCGCTGATTCATCGCCGCCATTTATAAAATTCGCACCGAGCGAACTGAATACTCTAACTTTTGCTAAATCTTTGCCAGCAGACAAAAATAATTT
>JAKPEO010000053.1 GCA_029551925.1 bacterium | reverse complement strand
TTTTTATTTGCATTATTTTATAAAGCATTTTTAATCTGTGCGCCGGCAGTTTGGTTTTTATTTGAATATAATCTTCTGATGCGATTGAATTCGTATTATAAAAACTTAAAACTTTAACATCAATAGATAATTCTTTAAGTTTATTATACCAGTTTTCAGGGAACGGTGTACCGCGAACATCAATCAATAACAATACTTTCATAATCAAAAATCATCTATCAAAGTCGATAATTTTAAAACCAAGCATTTTTAAATATTTTTTGGTTTTTTGTATTAACGGATAGTAAGTGTTATAATCATTAAACGATTTTATTGGCAGATCCATTATTTTTTGGAATTCAGTTTCTGTTAATTCTAATTTTTTTAATACATATTCTTTGTCTTCTTGCTGTAATTCTGGCGGATAGTTATTTATCTGCAATTGTTTTAATGCTTCGGCGCGAGATATTTGATTGCTGCAAATTAACGCTGATAAATGCGCTCGGCGTTTGTCAATATTAAATTTTTTTGGCAGAATATAACCTTGAAAAAAGCGAGTATATATAGATTCGAAATGTTTAATTTTATAATTTCGCCAACCATAATTAGTGGTTAAAAAATTTTCAATTTCTAATTTATTGTAATTCAAATAATTCAAAGGACGGATTATATTTATTTTCAATATTTTAGTCCAAAAATATTGTTGAAAAATAGAATAATGCGGATAATTAATTAGTTTTGTTTTGCCAAATTTAGTATGCACATCATTTATATACCGCCAATCGTGAATACCGTAGGTCCAAGAACGCGGCAGTATGCCTTCGGTAGCCATATTTTCGCCAGTAATAATATATTTTATTTTAAATCTGCGCGCTACTTTGAATAATGTTCCAAAGATAACATGGTCTGTCGGTATTTCTGCATCCGGCGTAGAAGCATATAAAAAAGATAATTGTAAATCTTTAAAAGATTGCCAATCAAGTACAAGTGTAAATAAATTTATCGCTAATTTTTTTAATAGATGCGTTATGTTATCAACAGACAATTCAGAATTCCAGCCGTTATCTAAATGCACAGCTAACGGATTTAGTCCATTAGATTTAAGATAATACGCCAAATATGAACTATCTAATCCGCCGCTGATACCGAGCACACAATCATATTTGCAATGCGTCTTTTTTTTTTTAATTTGATTAATTAAATTTTTTAAAAGTTTTTCTTTTCCGCCTTT
>JAKPEO010000047.1 GCA_029551925.1 bacterium | reverse complement strand
TATTTATCTTTTAGATTAGGATCAGGCTTCAGATCTACACCTATTTTGTAGGGTAAAAAATCAACTATAGGCAAATATGCAAGTCCATATGCTGATACACCAAAAATAAATACCCCAGAGATTGCAATTATTATCCATTCTATAGTATTTTTTAACCAAGATTTTAAAAATTTTCTTTGCCAAATCACAAATATTATCGCTGCAGTGATTATAATATTTTTATAAAATGTATTCCAATTGCTTAGCTTAATAGCATCTCCGAAGCATCCGCAGTCAGACACTGCATTTGTAATAGCTAAATATAGGGTAAGTGGTAAAAAGAAAGCCATGAATATGAGCGAGCCCCAAATAGCATATTTAGGTTTCAGATTTACTAATAATGCAAAGCCGATAATAAATTCTGCTGCTGGAATTAATATAGCAAGGGCAAGAGCAAATGGCATAAAAATATCCCAATTAAATGCAATAAAATAATCTTCTAATTTAAACTGAAATCCCCAAGGATCTACAGCTTTCACAAAACCTGAAAATACAAAAACTAATCCTATTAATATTCTAACAATATTTACTACTTTTTTCATAAAAATTATTTTTTACAAAATTCTGAATTTTTTTTTAAATATTATTTATTTTTGCTAAAAAAATGGAACTTGTTTTTGCTACACATAATAAAGGTAAAGTTCACGAGATTCAATATCTCATTGGTGAAAAAATTAAAATATTAAGCTTGACAGATATAGGCTATATAGAAGAAATCCCTGAGACTGGTAGCACGTTTAATGAAAATGCTTTTATAAAAGCTAATACAATATATCAAATTTATAAAAAACCTGTTTTTGCAGATGATTCTGGACTCGAAGTTAAAGCATTGGATGGTAGGCCAGGTGTTTATTCTGCAAGATATGCAGGTGTAGGTTTAAAAAATTTCGAACCGCACATTATTAAATTATTGAATGAATTGAATGGGGTAGAGGATAGAAAAGCAAGATTTAGAACAGTGATTTGTTTTATCATTAATGATCAAACATACTATTTCGAA
>JAKPEO010000046.1 GCA_029551925.1 bacterium | reverse complement strand
CTATTTATTAAAACAACAACGCATTAGTAATAAGTAAAACGACTACGAATATGAAATTTATTGCCGATACGCCAACGGTAATTTATTCTACTATGTCTGTCTTGAAAAATACAATTGCAACTGATGGATTAGACAGCGCTGCAATTGTGATTAATCTCAAAGATAGATATAATAATCCAATAACAAATAAACAAGTAATAATTCAGAGTTTACGCGGAACTACTGTTGATACTCTTACAAATAACGGAATTTTAATAACTAATAATGACGGCGCTTGCACTGCGTTTATTAGTAGTTTAACAGCAGGCGCGGCACAAATAAAAATTATCAGACCTTTGGAATTAGTTGATAGTTTTGTCACCGTAACATTTACTCCGACATCTGTATATGATACCAATTCTACAATCAGCGCAAATCCTACAGAATTAACTGCTGACAGCGCAAGTATATCTACTATTAGAATAACATTAAAAGATACTAATAATAATTTGATACCTAATATATTTGTCAAATTAGCGAGTAACCGCGGAGACAGCGATTTTATTATGTATGCCAATGGCAGAAACGACGGCGATACTACAAATGCACAAGGCGAAGTAATAGCATATCTAAAAAGCGCGCTTGCAGGTACTGCGACTATCTATGTGGTAGAGCCTACAGGTTTGAATAAAGCAATAGAAATAAAATTCAATTATAGCGCAATCGACAAGTTTAAAGTAGAACTATTCAGCGTATTAACTAATGAAAATGAAATTATTAAAAATACTTTTATTGTAGGTAGTGATACAGCAATAATTAGAGTTAAAGCATTAGACAGATTTGATAATATTGTTGAAAATTATAATTCATCTGCGCAATTGTCAATTACCGGCGCTGAAAGCATCAGTCCGGCGCTTATAAATGCTGATAGTTTTGTCAATGGCGTTTATACAGGATTAGTAAATATTCAAATTAATAGGATATTGACTAATTTTAGCGTTATAGCGGCAAATGGCGCGCAATACGGAGTAATAACCGGATTAAACGCTAATGACAATGAACCGCCGATAATAAGCGAAGCGCGATTGATTGCGCAATCGTCAATTTTAAATAATGTTTTATCTCAATCTGATAATTTTGTACAATTAACGGCAAAAATTATTGACAACAGCAATAGTTTGACAAATTCATTAATCAAAGCAAATTTAAGCCAATTAACAGGTAATGATAATGACACGCGAGTATCGGCAGCTTCGTATGATAATAATACGAATATCGCCTTATGGAATGTCAACTTAAAACAATTGACAGATGGACAGACATTAAATTATGCGATTATTGCAAGCGATGCCGCTGGAAATACTACACAATATACCGCAAGTGTTAGTGTTATTTCAGCGATAGTATCCGGCTTAACTGATACTTATCTTGCTAATAATGATTTAACAATAAATTCAGATGACGCTAATATGTCAATAACTATTCCGAAAGGCAGTATTAAGGACTACAATGGCAATATTATTTTTGTGGTGAAAAAAAATAATATAGACGCCTATACTCGCAATTTAATAGAAACAGCTAATGACAAACACGCGGCAAATAACAGCGCTGAATTTTCAAAGATTCGTGATTGCTATTATGAAATAAATGTCTATAATATTGTCGGTAATTCGCTTGAATATATTGGCGATAATTTCTTGAAACCGAGCAAGACTGCAACTATTAAAATAAAATATCCTAATACTTTAAATGATGTATATGCTCAAAATCTGACAATAATGCGATTAAATGAAGCGCAAGCAGAATGGTCTACAAACGGAATAATGGATAGAAATATCAATACAGCAACAAATGAAGTTAGCGTGAATGTAACAAGATTGTCTATATACGGTCTCGGTTTTACATCTTATAATGATTTAAGCAGTGTAATAGTATATCCGAATCCGTGGACTCCTTATACTCCAACATCTGATAAAAATATTAACGATTTGGAATACGGCGTGAAATTTAGCGGGTTGCCAAATAATTGCAAAATCTCGATATTTACAATATCCGGTGAATTAGTTAGAGAACTTAATAACGGTCTAAATCCAAGTATAAATTGGAATTTGCTGAATGCCAAAGGCAAACAAATCGCGTCAGGCGTATATATTTATTTAATTGAAGGCAATGGTCAGAAAAAAAGCGGTAAAATTGCAATAGTGCGATAACGCGATAAAAATATTAAATTTAACGATAGACAAAATCTTATTAAGATTTTATAATATTTTGATTTTAAAAAAATTAAGGTGCGTTTATGAAAAAAAAATTATTTTATTTTATTGCGATTTTTAGTTTTTGCTTTTTTATAAATAGTTTTGCGGTATTTGCTATAAATGCTAATGCCGGCAAAAACAGCGCGGCATTTTTAAAAATACCTGTTGGCGCGCGAGCAGCAGGTATGGCTGGCGCTTATACAGCATTAGCAAACGATATTTTTGCGGCATATTATAATCCCGCTGGATTGACTGAAATAAAAAAATTATCCGTCGGATTTCAACATAATAGTTGGCTGCTCGATATTAATCAAGAATTTATCGGCATTGCTATTAAATTGCCGCAAGAAAATGTATTGGCATTAAGCGCGAATATTCTTGATGCTGGCAATGAGGCGCGGACATTAGAAACAACAAGCGGCGCTTATGGCGGAACTGACGGCATCTGGACTGCTACTGATATGGCATTATCATTAAGTTTCGCTAAAAAACTACATAATACGCTTTCTTTTGGCGCAACCGGTAAATTAATAAAGCAAGAAATCGCAGGTTATAAAGCTGATGCAGTAGCATTAGATTTAGGGCTATTGACAAGTTTTATTGAAGAAGATTTAAAACTTGGCTTGTCTATCCAAAATTTCGGGACAAAACTAAAATTTATTGAAAAAAAAGAAAGTTTGCCGATTATATACCGCGCTGGCATTGGCTATAAAATTCCAAATATCATATTATCTATGGATTTAATCAAACCTAATGACGACGATTTATCTTTGCGTTTAGGCGCTGAATATTTTATCAGCGAGGCATTAGCGCTGCGCGCGGGCTGGAATTCTGATGATGATTTATCAAATCACGGATTATCGTTTGGCGCAGGCGTAAAAATCCAAAAATTAAAATTAGATTATGCTTTTGAGCCAAAAGACAATTTCGGCGATGTGCATAGATTTTCAATAAATTATGAATTCTAAATTACATATTATAATCGTTGATTTTTAATCAGCGGCTGTTTTTTACGCCGCTGTAAAATCAACGATTACAATGCCCGATGTATGTTTCGCAATTGCATAGTATAATATTTGTCAGGCAAAATGCCCGACATACAATTTAATATAAATATCTCATTTATTCAATATTCATTCATTTGTTAAAAATATTTTATTTATTCTTTTGGCTAGATTTATTGTTAAGTTTTTTTATTTTTTCCGTGGTGTTTTTTGCGCCTTTGCGGTGAATTTTATTTTCACTGCAAAGCAGCAAGTTTACTTTTGCGACTATTATTTATTGAATTGTATGCTGTGTTTTTTTATATTTCTTTATCAGCTATAATTATGACTGCGTCAGCATTATCTTTTTTTAAAAAAGCATTGAAAGTTATAGATTATAGTAGTATAATAAAACGGCTGTAAAATATATATTTTCAGGGAAAATTTTAATGGATTTTTTAAAAAAAAAAATCATCAGACTTTTCTTTATAGGAATAATAATATTATTTTTTAATTTTTCTAATATTGAAGCGAGCGGTTGGGTACACGACACCTTACCATATAGAATAGGAATACAAATTACAAAACCGACCAACACAACATCATTAAATTATGCCGGAATCCCAATTGAAAAAATTATAAATTTTCAAGATTATAATTTTACAAATATCGACAGTTCGAGTTTGCGCATCACTCGCAACGACGGCATAACAAAATTACCGTTACAAACAGAAGAATGGTCTAATACAAATGACACCTGTCTATTAATTTTTCAAATACATACTGCTGATTTGAATGATGCGACGAATACGACAGTCACATATTATTTGTATTTTGATTTATTATCAAGCGGTATCAAAGGTCAGGAAAGTTATACGACAGATTTAAGTATAACATCTGCAATACGAAGTGATACATTACAAAATACATTTGTTCGTATCATAGTTTTAGACACTGCGGTAGCGAGTACAATAATTGAACGCACTAAAAGTTCGCCAAATCTCACACAAGGCGGTACTGGCAGTAATATTTGGCGAAACGAAGGTATGTATGAAATACAAGAAGGAAGTTGGTGGGGCTTACAGCACGATACACAATGGTTTCGCGCTCACAGAACCGGTCCTGTAAAATTAACATTAATCGGAACGGATATTGATTTTAATAATGCTGTATCGCCGCCGCGTGTAAAATTAACAAGAAAATGGAAAATCTATAATAATTATCCTTATTTTTTTGTTGAAGATTCAGCACGCGTAGCGAATGGCCCAATTAGCACAGTAGATTATGACGGCGCCGGCGATACTTATTGGAAATATTCGTTATATTCAGACAATCTACCAAATATAACATATAAAAATGATACCGACTATATAAATGTATTAGCCAGCACTTCAACATTATTTAATAAACCATACTGGATTTCAATGCATTCACCTAGCAATTACGGTCGAGCAGTATTGATAAAATCTGATTATTATACAAATGGCATATTTGGCCTAAATGTAGAAAAAGATGTTTGCTGTATAGGCACTAATCCAAATCGCTGTAAATTTTTTTTAATGAACGGCAATACAGGAGACATAAATAATTATGAATTTGCATTTTATGTCTTTGGCGATACGCATAATAATACTGTTATTGACAATGAATGGATGAAATGGAATTTTCCGCTGACAGCGCAATATACTCGGTTATGGCGGCGTAATCCGATAATCTCAAATATTCAACTAAAAACCAGCGGCGGTATAACGACAACTGAATTAACTCCGAACAGTCAAATGTTTTTAGATTTCAATGTAGAAGATAACGACGGTTTTTCTGATATTGATACTATTACAATTACAATTTACAATTCAAGAACAAGCAATTTATCCGCTTCTGATAATGAAACAAATCATATAACAATAAAATGGATAGAAGCGCAGGATACTTGGCTTTTATCTGACACATTACAGTGGCAGATCAATTTTAATTCTTGCAGTTCGCCGGGCACTGCGAATGACACATATACTGCGCAATTAATGCGATTAGCATTTACTCCGAGTAAATCAGCGTTATTTGAAACTCAACCAGTTTGGACTATTAATATCAAAGTAGAATCCCAAAATCAAAGTCAAACAATAACAGATTCAATTAATGTCAGCTGCGCATTTTATAGCGAATTTCAAAAACTTATAACACACGATACTATTATTTTTGATACTGGCAATCCAAACGCGCAATATAAAAATATAATCTCGCCGGAAACCGGAATAATCGTTTATAATATTTTAACCAATGGCCCATACAAACTCTATGCAAGATCTCAAAATTTCAGCATTTCCCCGAGCGGCGAACTAAATCTATCAAATGACAGTTATTTATTTGTCAATTTTACAAATAACACTGCAGCTGCAATACCAATCAATCAGCCTAATACTTTAATTTTAATTGATTCTTCGGCAAATTATCTGAACGATACAATTTTAAATAAATCTATATATCTATGGTTTACTTATCCGTATCAATCGCAAAAAATATATCAATCATTAATAAATTTTTCTATTACTCCATATTATACGGCCACAATAAATTCAGCGGATACATTAATTTTACAGGGCGCTACAAACGAAGGCAGTAATCCGACCATCGGCGAAATCAAATTATTTGCAGGCGCTGATACAAATACTCAAACAGACACGCTTACGCCGAACAGCAAAATGACCTTGCTAATACCATTATCAGATAAAGATAAATTTTACGATATAGACACTGTAACAATAAAAATTTTTCATAATAGTTTTACATCTGATGATAATGACACTGATAGATATAAAATAACAATATATTGGCACGCAAGCAATGACAGTATATTTTTTGCAAATAATAATCAAAATTGGCAAATTGATTACAGCAATTCTCAAACGCCAGGTATGAATAATCAATCATTTGACACGCAGTATTTAAAAATAGTATTTATTCCGTCTAAAATTATAAAATATACTAATAATAAAGATTGGCGAATTTTAGTTTCGGCATCTTCTTATTATCCAGGTGAACAAGTTTTTTCAGATACTTTAAATGTTGCGTGCGCATTTTATAGCGAACTAAAAATTTCTCCAAATAATAACGGTATATTCTTTAAAAATGATACCGGGACAATATTCAATCGTTTAATAAATCCATCAGCAGGCGCTTTTGATATTAATATAATCGCAAATGATTCATTTGCTGTTATATTAAAATCAACAAATTTTGTCGCTGATTCTGAAATTTTATTTGTAGATTCAAATGCCGTATTCAATTATAATTTTGTTAATGACACAACTACTGCTGACAGCATTACTACTTACAATAAATTAATCTCGCCAATTTTAAATCCCACATCGTATAACGGCATAGACACTAATTTATATTTATGGCTTAATTACGGCGAGACAAATGGTCAAACTTATAATGGCGAATTATTAATTGCTATTGTAAATAATGATGACAGCGGCGTTTCATCAAGCGAAACAATATATTTAAGCGGCGCGACAATCGGCGGACTTGACGATCCGCGAATTTTAGAAATAAAATTATATGACAGTAATAATAATGAAACCAACACATTACTGCCGAATACTAATATGTTCATAAAAATCCGCGTTCAAGAAATTGACAATGGTTTTGATGA
The DNA here is from genome assembly GCA_029551925.1 of bacterium. Taxonomy (GTDB): domain Bacteria; phylum JAGOBX01; class JAGOBX01; order JAGOBX01; family JAGOBX01; genus JAKPEO01. The sequence goes on along the minus strand of JAKPEO010000046.1, from coordinate 48,061 downwards.
TATTGATACAATCACATTTTATATTTATCATAATAGCTGCACATATTTAGCGCAAGATACTCCTGCGCTGCATTCTACATTTCGCTGGACTGCTAATAATGACTCTTGGACATTAATTGGTCCATTAAATTCTACTTGGCAAATAAATATTGACAGCTGCTATGCGCATGCTGGGAGCGGCGATACTGCATCTGTTGAAATAAGTTTAGCATTACGCGTAGGAAGCACGGCAAAATACGACACGCAATTCAATTGGATAATTATGCCAGTAGTAGAATCGCGCACGCAATCAGAAAATGCCGCGTCATTTATCTCTGTTAAATCGGCATTTTACTGTCAACTAAATTTTATTGACACAATCGGAATATTTCCAACGAACAATCCAAATACTCAAAATAACGCGCTGCAAACGCCTAATAGTTATTTAAGATACTATGTCATTTCAAATGGCAATTATGATATTTTTTATAAATCTGATAATTTCACAGGCGGTGGCGGAATATTGGTCTCTCAAAATAATTTTACCGGATATCATCTAAATAATGTAAATTTATCTACTCCTATAACAAATTCATACAGCGCACATAAACAAAATCAAACAGCAACATCAGAAACAGGCGAGACGCAGCAACTTTATTTATGGTTAGATTATAATTATGACACGCAAACAACATATAACGGGACTTTGTATTTATCTATTGCTCCGCAATCGAGCGCAAATTATTATGCGGTTGATACTGCGCTTATAAGCGCAGCTACTAACGCTGGCAGCCAGCCGCTTATCTCGCGGCCAATTCTTTATTCTGATGACAATGGCGGCACAACAGCAATTTCAAATATTCTCACGCCAAATAATGAAATGACATTAACATTTGAAATTCGAGAGTTCGACGGAATTATTGATATTGACACGGTATTTGTATATATTTGGGATTCGAGCGCGGCTGATTCAGAAACGAATAATACTGCATCATCTGCAATATTTATGTATTACATTGACGGCGCCGCACGGAAAGTAATTTCATTAACTGATAATTGGAGCATCGATACAATATATTCTACCGCTCCGCCTGTAAATTCTATAAGTTCTGACAGTCAGTTATTCAAATTAGTATTCACACCGGCAAAAACAATAAATTATCGGGGTGCTAATTCTTGGCGTATTGCAGTCAAAGCATATTCTCATTCGCCGGACGGCTATACTTATTCGCAAAATTTAACAGTCGGCGATACAATTTATGCTGAAATAATAATAAATGATACTATTGCCGTATTTAATATTGGCGCTCCGCAATCGCTAAATAATAAATTGCAATATCCATACAACGGCGCGATAGCATTTAATCTAATTGTCAATGCTCATTTAAATTTATCAATAAGAGCTGATAATTTTACCAGTAGCGGCGGAGGAATAAACATTAATTCCGGCAATCCGCTTACTTATAAAATTTCTACTGACCATACAGCAGACACATCAATAACAACGACATATTCTAATGTTCTATCAATATTGCCAACATCTGAAACAGGCGTAAATTTAGAAATCTATCCGTATTTAGATTATCCTAATACTTTCGCGCAAACATTTAATTCGCAATTATACTTACAATTAGATACCGCTATAATTTCTCCGATAGTATCTAACATATCTCTACAAGGTTTTACTAATTCAGCGGCAGACCCATATATTCGTTCAATTACATTATACTCGGATGACAATGGCTCTACTACAACATTAACAAATACTCTTACGCCGAATGATACAATGACGCTTGCTGCTGTAATTACTGACGAAGACGGCTGGCCCGATATTTCAGAAATTGAAATTCATATTTATAATACTGATTATGCATCCATAAATTCTACGCCGTCTGAAAAATATTATGCTGTGTATAAATGGCAAAAATCAACTAATAATTTTTCATTAGTTGCGCCTGTCGGCAATACATTTTGGGCTATTGATACTAATAACTGCACATTTTTTGACCCTTATCCGTATGATAATAATTTCAATGTTTCAGTCACGCCAAATAGCAACTGGTCAACAAACAACTTTTTTTTAGCAGATACTCGGTATACATCGCCGCCGTATTCAGCGAAATCCACTACTGGCGCAAATATTAACGATACTTTACAAGTTATTACAAGATACAATTCCACTTCTGTTTTGACTTTTAGGTGGTGGCTAGTTTCTGAAAATAACAAAGACAGATTTTGGGTAAAAGTTAATGGAGTGAATGCCGCAGGATTCCCAGTATCCGGTAATCAAAGCGGATTCTGGACAACTACAATAAATCTAAATTCAGGCGTGAACACGATTTTATTTAATATGACATCTGATAATAAAAATCATTTTGAAAATGTTTATATTGACGATGTAAAAGTCCGACCTAATTCGTTTGCCCCGAATTTTAAATTAGTCTTCAAGCCGTCAAAATTTGCAGAATTCGCCGCTTCATCAAAATGGCGAATCGATATGATTGTCAAATCAAGCACACAATCAAATAATGCTCGGCTATTCAATGATTATCCCTGCACATTCTACGCTGAAATCAATACTGCTACAGATACAATTTATTTCGATACAGGCAATCCAAATAGTATTTTAAATCCGATAATTTACGCTAATACAAATTATTATCCAATAAATATTTTGGCGAACGCTAATTTTAATTTAGGGATATATGCAGATACATTTACCGGCGGTAGCGGAATATCGCTATATCAAAATAAATTGGGCATTGACACCGGCGAAAATAATAATTGGCAGCAGCGCGCATTTCTCAAGCCGGACACGCAATATTTATTTACTAATATTTCTATTGCTGACACGAATTATATAAACAAAAAATTATATTTATGGTTAGATTATCCGAATCAGCAAAATACCAAATATTATTCAAATTTACGATTCGCTGCAATACCTATCGGAACATCATACAATTATTATATAAAAAAACTTAATTTGGAGGGCGGTACAGATTATTATAGTTCAGCAATTTTCCAGCAGAAACCAGATACCATTTATACTTACGATACTATAAGCGCAGTAATTATTGATACTGACGCAGTGCAATCGCGCTATCACATCGATTCGTTTTGGATAAATATAAAAACAATATTAACTAATGATTCTGAATATTTTAAGTTCTCTCAATTAACAGAAACATCTATTTTTTTCTATTCGGATACGATTATCTCAACAGAATACAATAACGCTGCTGTAAGTAATGACAGCAAACTGCAAATTATTGAGAATGATACGATAATAATAACATATACTGATTTAAAAAATAATAATACGCTTCAAGATACTATACCTGTCAGAAATATATTTACTTTTATTACTCAGCCGGTAGGCTGCAAAGAGATAAATGATACTGGTTTGATATTGCATATACGAATTATCAATAATCATTTTTTGGCACAAACTATCGATACTATAACATTAACTACGCCAACTAATACTGCTAATATCTCATACTTACAGGTATTTAGCGACGCTAATAATAATGACACATTCAGCAGCGCTGATAATTTGCTTGATTCAAAAACATTATCAGCAAATACTGTAACAATGACATTAAATATTACTATTCCGCAATTTGCTGATACTGATATTTTTGTTGTTTATAAATTAGTCAATAACGCCAATATCGGTGATACAATAGATTTTTATATTGACACTAATGCAATTATTTCATTATCAGCGAATCGTAAAATTCTGGATACTATATTAAATTCTATTGGTTATGATACAATTATTCCAAAAATAATTTTAACTGGCAAAATATTTTTAGAAGGCAAAACAGACCATACTTGCACAGTATATTTAATTTTAAATTCAGATACCCAAATAACAATTTCCGATACAACTGGCGTTTTTTTATTTAATCCTACTTTTTATGATACATACATTTTAAAAATCGAGCAATTAGCATATATTCCTCATCAAAATACAATTTATGTTGATACTGATGTAATCAATCTTCCGACTATAATTTTATTAGGCGGCGACTTAAATCAATCAGGTAAAATTACAATTGAAGATTTAGGAATTTTAATGTATTATTTTGGCAAGCAAGTTGACTCGCCGCTTAAAGGCGATATCAACAATAGTGGGTGGGTAACAGAAGATGATTATTCGATACTTATAAAAAATTTAGAATAAAAATTTATGATAAAAAATAAATTTATTTTTTGGATATTATTAGTTTTATTTTTCAGACAAGCAGTTTATAGCAATATTACAAATTTAAAATGCAGTCCTAATCCATTTGCGCAAGGCGCAGCAGGACAAACTACTATTTCTTACGATTTATCTATTAATAGCGATTTAGTAATAGGAATATATAATGAAACCGGCGCATTAATCAATCGTTTATATTTAGGCAATCAAACGAGCGGCGCAAAATCACATATCTGGACAGGTGTTGATACTAATGGCGTAGAACAGCCTGCTGGTCTATATAAAGCTAAATTAATGCAGCGGCAGCAATTAATTGAAGGCTTGCGTATCGAATCAAACCAATCAATGTCAAATCCGCAAGATTTAGCGGTAGATATTTACGGTAATGTCTATGTTGCTGACTATGGCAAACATTCAATAAAAAAATTCAGCAAAAATGGCACTTTTTTATGGAGTAAAGGGAAAATCGGCAGCGGCGGCGTAGTTGGTGGCGACCCAGAATTTTATAAACCGCGCGGAATCACAGTAGATAAAAATGGAAATATTTATGTTGCTGACCAAGGTAATAACAGAATACAAAAATTAGATGCAAATGGGAATGTAGTAAATACTGCATTTTTAAATATATCAGCAAATGGTTTTATTGCAGCGCAACATTATTTACGGGGTTTAGATTCTAATGATACCTATATTTATGTTATCTGGGACGACGATAAAAACGCGACAGGTAATAGAATCTGGGTACAGGAATATATATTAAGCACTGGCGCTTTGAATGCTTCGTATCTTACTAATAGCGCGCAAGGTAATACCGATGCCACTGGCTATGAGGTAGCAGCGGATATAGTAGTTTCGCGTTTCCGTAAAACTGCCGCGCCATATTTTGTATTAGTCGCTAATCCTGATGAGACAATAAAAAAAATATTAGCAATATCAAGCGCTGGCGGTGTAACTACTGTCCAAAACAATATAGCACGTTTTCAAGGGTTGACAATAGGTACGACTTTTGCCGATAGTATGATAGTTTTTGCTATTGCTAGCGACACAAATAAAATTTATAAATATCGCTGGAATGATAATACTACACTTACATATATCGAAATTTTTGGCGATACTGAATGGTCAAGCGATTTTGAGCTTAACGGTCCTTGCGGTATTGCGCTTGATAGTATAAATCGCAATCTTTGGGTCGCTGATAGCAAAAATAATCGGCTTGTTTGTTTTGACGCTGATAACGGTAGTTTAAAATTTACAATTGAATCCGAAGCAAAATCATTATCTATGCCCAAAGATGTTGCAGTAGATAATTATGGTTATTTATATGTGGCAGATTACGGAAATAACCGTATTCATAAATTTGATGTTAACGGTATTGAACAATCTGGCTGGCCAAAAGGAAGATATGGCAATGGCATAACAGTTGGCGCTGAACCAGAATTCAAAGGCCCTTATGGTTTAGCTATAGATAAAAATGGATATATATATATTGGCGATGCTGGTAATGGCAGAATAATTAAATGCGATTCTAATGGTTTGGTAATCGACGCTACTTGGGGTAATAATTTTTCGATCAATGCAGCGCAATATACTTTGCGCGGATTTACTGTTACTGATACGCATTTATATGTAATGTATGATGATGATTTGATAACAACTTCAAGCGAACGTGTTTGGTTCTTACGAATTAATTTAAATAGTGAAGTGAATCAAAATATTTTTACTAATCAAGATTGGGGTAAAAATAATGTAGCCACGCCTGCGCAAGGCGAACCAGTAGTATGCGATATGGTAGTAGAATCAAAAAGTAATTTTGCGTATATATCTAATCCTGATATGACTGATAATACCGTAAATAATTCTAATTCTATAAAAAAAGTAAATGCTTCAACAGGCGCAACAAGTTTTTTTATAGATAGCGTAATGGAATACACAGGTATAGCAATAGACGAATTTGATGTTTTATATACTACAAATTCCGACGGCACAGGCGGTAATATCGGACAATATAAAATCTGGCGATATTTTGATAATAATCCGCTTGGGCTGACAACAAACGCATATCAATTATTAGGCGCGTCAGCGAGCGGTAATGGTTATATGCCGTTTGGTAATGGTTATGGCTCTGGCTATGGTAAAATGGGACGCGCAGAACATATTGTCTATGACAAAATCAATCGATGTATCTGGGTTTCTGATATGGAAAATAATTGTATTATAAGATTTGATATTGTTTATGACAATGATTCTTCACAGCAAAATCAGGAATTAATTATGGTCATCGAGGATCCTGGAGCAGCTCCAAATGTTTTAAATTTTGCGTTATATGGCTCAAATATAAATTATTTTTCTGACGAGAATAAATATTATTGTCGCGCTGGAAATAATGATACGCTTGTAATATCATTTAATAAAACAATGGACACTTCTATTCTGCCAAATATCACAATAGTTTTTGCTGATAATTATGAAACTACTGTCATTTATGACTCATATTTTATGAATACCTACATCGGCATATTCAATATCCCTGAAGGACACGACGGCGAAGCGTTTATTCGAATAACCGGCGCAAAAGATACGCTCGGCACAGGATTTACTACTGAACCATTTGAATCACAAAAATTTATTATTGACACAATGCGTCCCGCAGCGCCTGCGCTTAATATAAGCAGTCCTTATAATGTCACAACTAATCCTGTATCGCCATACATTACCGGCAGCGTAGATGATGAATATCCGTATTTAGTTAATGTTTACACTTTTAGCAATTCAAGCGGCACAGCATTAGAATACACGCAATCGAATATTCGAATAAATTCAGATAAAACATTTTCAGCTGCGCAAGTATATTTAAAGACTCCTGCGCCGACTACTAATTATATTGGCGCTGTGGCGATTGACAAAGCAGGCAATCGCAGCGATACTACCACTCCGCTAAAAATAATAAATTATGTCAGCGGCGCGCCGGGCAATATAAACATTACTCCTGCGCCGACAACAGGCATAAAGTTAAATACTAAAAATAGTTTTTATATAAAATACACAGCCGCAGAAAATATTACTGAACCGTGCACTATTACTATATTTGTTCCATACGGCTGGAGCAATCCTCAAAATATTTTAGCTACATCAGCAGGTTTTGTAAGATTATCAAGCGACAGTCAAGGCGCGACTAATTTGCGCATTTTAAATACCTCTGTATCGGACACATTCTTTCAAATTGTATTTGACGCAATGACAGACGGTGGCTATCTAACAGCGATTTATGGTGACACGCAAAACAACGCTAATCCTAATGCCGCGACGCTTATTTCTAATGACGCGTATTTGGGACAAAATAATTTTACTGTTATTCGTAAAAAGCATTCTGCATCGTCAGAAAATATCCAAGCGAATTCAATATTAGTCATCGGCGAACCGCTACGCTGCGCTTTTCAAAATACTATCACAGACACAAATTTATACAAAGGTCAAAAGGATATAGAATTAGCGACGCTCACTTTTTATAATGACAACCAGACAAAATCTACAAAAATTTCAAATCTAAAATTTGCGATATTAAATAATGCCGATGCTGGAATAATACCGTCATCAGCGATAAGCAAAATAACAATCAAAGACAACACAACAAATTATGCGATAAAAACAAACATCGAAAATTCAGGAAGCGTAATAAATATCGCGCTTACAGAAAACTTAATCATTTCGCCGCAATCGTCAAAAACAATAAATATATTAGTTGATATTTCAGCGAACGCCACAGCCGCAGGTTTTAAAATTTCAATAGCGGATTCAACATATATCAAAGCATTTGACACGGAAGTCGGCGTAGAAAATGAGGTAGTAGCGACATCAGGTCAATCATTTAATTTAATGAAATCAGCATATTGCGTAATTAATCCAGTTAATCCCGCGACTGATTTATATATTGATTTCGCTAATTATTCGCCAGCTAAAATCTCGCTCGGTCAGACATTGACAAGATTAGCTAATTTAACATTAGTTAATCCGATTGCAGGTTCGTCAAATATAAAACTCAAAACATTAAAATTATCAATTACAGATACAAACGCTAATCCTATAAATTTCAATCAAATCATAGATAGGATCATCATTCGTCAAACAGGCACAGCTATAAATTATGCTAATATAACGACTATGCCGACGTCTGATTCTGTTGTTATTACGCTAACTGATTTATTTATCGGATATAATGACACAAAGCAAATAGATATATTGTTTACTTTCAAAAGCAGCAGCGCTATTAATAGTATAAAATTAGTTATTAGCGATTCTTCGTTTTTTTCAGCAGTTGACGCTAATCTGAATGCAAGCTGCACAGTCAGTATAAATCCAAATTCAAGCAATGCTTTTCCGCTGCGCACTACCGGCGCTATTTTACAATCGCCGAATGTCTTGCAAAAAATACAGACGAGTTTCAATACATCAAGTATTTTCACAGGCGGCGAATTTCAAGTAAATATCTATACGCGGTTGTATTTTGACAGCGCATTTATTTATGCGATACCGTCAACTTCTGATTTGAAATTTTATATCAATAATATTGATTCAACAAGCGAGTTTCAGATTTTATCAACTTCCGGCAGCCAAGTAATAGATACTGCAACTGCCGGCAATACCATCGCTTATTATTGCAAACACAATGGTTTATCAGCAGGCGCGCTGCGGATAGATTTAGCTCCGAATAAATTTTTAGTATATGACCATAATGACTATTTTTACGGCGGTCAGACTTTGACAATATCAGATAGCCGCACATATTTTGACACTACCGCAGCGCTGACAATACTCAGCGATTCAATAGAAATACAACTTATAAATTTATCAAATACCGTTATTTATCCGGATTCAAAAAATATTTTAGTCAATCAATTTCGAGTAATAAATAATCAAACATCAGCTGATACATTAGTAAATTTAGCGCTGAGCAATATTTATAATAATAATTATGCTAATACAATTTACATTTATTTAGATAACGAGAACAATACTTTCGACGCGGGCGATACATTATTATTTTCAGATAATTTTCAAGCGAATACGATTACAGCGACAATAAATAGCGTAATTTCAGCGACATCGTCAAATTTATATTTTGTCGTAATTGATATAGCGCAGTCAGTAATAGACAAAAGCAAAATTGATATAGAAATACCAATAAATTCTATGTATTTTTCAAGCGGTATAATAAAAAATGCAACAAGCGTAAATTCAAGCGGAGAATTAACAATAGAAGTAATAGCGCAAAAACTCGCAATATCTCCGGCAGTTTATACTTTATCAGTAGGACAAAATGCTACACTTACAGTCAAAGCGACTGATAATTTTGGCAATACAGACAAAGATTTTAATAATATCATTACGATTACAATTTCTGATTTATATGCGCCGAACGCGATAATTAGTTCAGCAACGCCAGGCATCTGGGATACAGGCGACACACAAGCTTCCGGTTATTTGTCTAATGGCGAAGCGATTATTCAAATATATGACGCTGCGAATATTGATACAGTATCAGTTCAACCGTCATCAATTTATCTGGTAACTAACGACACAGCTGTAGTATATTTTACTAATAACGCGTCAATCACGGCAAATATAGTAAATGCCACGGCTGCAGCTGCTGGCGAGACTAATATTCTAATTTTGGATTTTATAATTTCAAGTCCATCAACATCCGACACAATAAATAAAATTATCATTACTTCAAATAATACAAGCAATAGCGATATAAAATTTGTGAAGTTATGGCAAGATTCTGGCGCTATCGGTTTTCAAGGCGCTGAAGCTGATACATTAATCGGCATATCAAATTTTGCCGCTGACACAGTTTCATTTGATACGCCGATTATTATTAATGACAGCGGCAGATTTTTTATAACATACGATTTGAATAACAGCGTAGAAGATAATAATATATTAGACGCTTATCTAAATCTGAATGCTGTAAATTTAGAGATTGCTGGACTGCTGCCGCTGAATAATACGGTCAATTCGCCTGGCAATTCGACAATTTCAGTAATTGCTACAAAACTAAAATTATCAAAGTCAGTAAGTTATTCCAATATCGGAGATACTTTAATTTTAACAGTGAGCGCAACTGATACTTACGACAATATTGACAAAAATTATAATACTAATCTTATCACAATTACAAATAACGGCTCAGCAAAATATGTATCTGCTACTTTGACAAGCGCAAGCGGCATCCCTAATGGTCCGCTTACAGGATACTTGACAAACGGCCTTGCGCAAATTACCGCGCAAAATCAATATTCGGAGACAATAACATTCACCGCTTCTTCTTCTGGCTTGACTAATGCTACAATCACTCACAGTTGGACAGATAATATGGCTATTGATGTATTTATTAATCTGACAAATAATATTGATACTTATATTCAAATCATAACACTAACTGGCACAACGGCAAATGCGCTAAACGGCGAGACAGTAAGTATTTTTGTCAATAACGTCCTGCAGTCTGTAAATCAAATAAATTCTAATACTTGGGCTGGCACTGCGCAATTATCAGGGCTTGGCGATACGATAGTAGTTAAAGCAGAAAAGGGAAATGGAAATACGGCATTTGATACAAGAATTATAAATTATTATGGACCAATATCAGCAAAAATTATTTTACCTGATACTTATTTATATGATACATATATTCAAAATATAATTATTTCTGGCACTACGCAAAATACAAATTCTGGTGACAGCGTATTAATTTTTGTTAATAATATTTTCAATTCGATTTTTATAATTACTTCTCAAAACGGCAATTTCAGCGGCACTGCGCAATTATCCGGCATCGCCGACAGCGTCACAATAAAATTAATCGATAAATTTAATCGTTCATATTTTGATACGATTACTGTAAATTATTATTTCCCAAATGCTTTAAATTGCCAAATATTCATTGAAGGCAGAGTAAATCATAGTTGCAGTTTTACGCTTTTTTCAAATACTGACACTTATACAAAATTAAGCGATGTTAATGGTAATGCTGCATTTTCTAATATTATCCCAAATACATATTCACTAACCATTTATCTACCGGCTTATAAAACAATCAATATTTCAAATATTTATATTGACACGACGGCAGTTATTAACCTTCCGCAGCAGCAATTATTAGGCGGTGACTTAAATCAATCAGGTGCAATAACATTTGAAGATTTAGGAATATTATTATACTATTTCGGCAAACAAGTTGATTCGCCGTTTAAAGGTGATATTAACAACAGCGGCTGGGTGACAGAAGACGACTATTCGATACTCATAAAAAATTTAAAATAAAAAAATTAAAATGAAAATTGCATTATACTCTAAAACAAAAGGTGGCTGATACTCCGACCATTTGCTGCGACATACATTCTGTTTGTGCGGCGATGATGAAGAGTTTATAATTGAATTTTTATTTGTGGTTAATATATCTACATAAAATTACTCGGACAGATAAATTATCTTTAATTCTTTGATTTTTTGTCTATACATTTGTAAAAACCTTTTTTTCTTTTTCGATAAAAGAATTATTTTATTTAAGACATCGCAAAAATAATTATTAAAAATCCGTTAATTTTTTTTAAGTTTGCATATTATCTATTAACAAAAAATTTTAGAAAAGCTGTGATTATTTTCAGAAAAATTTTGTTCGATATATATTTCAAATAAAGTCCTGTTTATGTTCTAATCTTTTAAAAAAATAAACAAAAAATTTTAAAATTAAAATTGCTGTCTGTTTCGGATATTTACAAAATAAAAATAAAACATTAATTATATTTTTCGGTTTGGTGTAAAATTTCCAAATAGCGAATTTTTCTAATTCAAGCGCTGATTTTTCATAAGTTTTATCTATAAAATTATTTTTATATGGCAAAATATTAAACTCAATTTTATCGTAATATTTTTCAAATAATGCTGTATTCGGATATACTATTAATTTACATACGCTGATATAATCTAAATTTAATTTTAAAAATTCTGATATTTTCCGGCGGATTTTTGAAGGTTCGTCATAATCAATTAATAAAAACGAAAAACTCTCTATTTTCCGCAATTTTAAATAATTCAGAATTTCATTTATTTTTGCAATATCATAATTTTGATATGTTTTATTAAATACCTTTTGCGCTGCGCTATCTAATGTCTCAATGCCAATATATATTCTTTTACAGCCAGCAGCTGCCATTAAATCAATCAAATTTTTATCCAGACAATCTATTCTACTCAAACAAGTCCATTTGATTTTTTTATTTAGCCCTGATGAAATAAAATATTCACAAATTTTTTTTGTATGATTTCTATCAGTTGTAAAATTATCGTCCATAAACCGCAAACTTTTAAATTTGTAGGTCTCATACAAATATTTCACTTTTTCAATTATTTTTTCAGCGCTCATCTTTATATAATGCTCGCCATAACTATGAATACAATACGAGCATCTATAAGCGCAGCCGCGCGATGTGTAAATGCTAATAAACGGCTTATCAATAAACGGCTCGCTGTATTTTTTGACATCTATTATTGAATAATCAGGATACGCTAATTCGTCTAAATTCATTATTCTTTTTAATTTAACATATTCTAATTTTGCAGGTATATTATATTTAGAAAGCACTCCGTCATTGTATTCATTATTTTCATTTTTCAGAATATTTATTATTCGATATTCCGGCTCACCAGCTGTAATATAATCAATATCCGCATATTCAATAATTTCTTTATAAAAAAGCGACGGATAATAACCAAACAAAATAAACTTAATATTAGAAAACTTTGTCTTTAATTTTTTTAATTTATCAATATCGCCTCCGAAATTTTCAAAACCAACGAGAGTAATAATAAAATTCGGTTCTTCCTCTTTTATCAAATTAAATAATTTTTCCAATTTAATTTTTTCAGCGATGCAATCTATTAATTTATAATTATTAAATCCGTTTTTTTTTAAAGAGCCGGCAATATACAATAGTTCAAGTGGCGGAAATAAAAAATTATGGCTGTTAAATGAGCACTGATATCTTCTGATAATCGGAGTTTTATTCGGTAGATTTAATAATAAAATTTTCGGCATTTGGCAAATATCAGCGTTTAAACAAAATTCACGCTATAAAATTAAATATCATACCTTTTTGTGTTTTATTCGTGACTACGCTAAAATTCAGTTTTTGGTCTTTTATATCTTTTTCGTTTAATTGCGGCTCTATATCTTTTAATAATTCCGATGATAAGGTTGACTCTATATTATGTCTATATATTTCTATTTTTTTCTTGATATTCTGCAATTTATCAATATACGCTGCGCTATTTTCTTTTTCACGAGTTAATAAATTTTCCAATTCAGTTAATCTTTTAATAAATTCGATTTTTCCATTATCATCAACTAAATCAATTTCGTCTAATTTATATGTTTTATAGCCCAATTCAACAGGTATATTAATCTGAACAAACGGCTCTTCTGGTATTGCCGTATGTATAATGATTTTATTATACAATAATGCAGGATTCATTTGCACATCCATTTTTTTGCGAAAATCCATACGCGTTCGTATTTGCTTGCGCAGTTCTATATCTTTTTTAAAATCTTCTGTTGTCAATAATCTCAAATATTTTATTCTTGTAGTATCTACTAATTTTTTGATTTTTTCCGACCAGTTATTATAAAAATCTGCTAATTCTTCTGGGCTCTGATTATCACTGTCAGCTAAATAATTTTTCGCTTCATCAATTAAGTCTGAATACTTATCCATCGCTTCACGCGCTTGCAAAAGCATATCTATTGCTTTTTCTATATTTGTCAATGAATAATTACTTTTTTTATAACGGTATTTTAATTCGCCTGCCACTTCTTCTTTTTTGCGAGGCGGCGCTTCATTCAATACAACATATCTGACATTTTCAGGTTTCGGCTCAAATTTAGCTTTTAAATCCCTTAACAACAATAATTTTTGATAATTTAAAATTCCGTCAACTATTATTATATTATTATTATTTATCTGCATAACTTTTCCCTCCCTGTAAATGCAGATTTTTTTTCCGCTAACAATAAATTAGCGTCTGACTAATATTTTCAATGGATCTAAATGTTTATCCCAGCGCCGCACTTCAAAATGTAAATGCGAACCAGTAACTTTTCCAGTCATTCCCATATATCCTATTACTTCTCCTTGTTCAACCCACTGTCCGACTTTAACATTAAATCTCGATAAATGCGCATAAACTGTCGAATATCCTTGATTATGCTTAATAATTACAACTTTGCCATAACCAGTAATATAATCACGAAAATATACTCTACCCTCTTCTGCTGCATAAATTTTTGTGCCTATTGGGCCGCTTATATCTAATCCCTGATGAAATATTTGCCTATTATAAATTGGATGTATGCGCCAGCCGTAATATGACGAAATATTACGTGAAGCCGCAGGCCAGATAAATGATACACCGGTCTTTTGACGACGCTGTCTGCGTATCTCCTGCGCTGCTAATCTTGCTAATTCGCGCGGCTGACTACCGGGTATAAATATTTCCTGTCCTACTTTTAATTCAGCGCCGCTTTTTAATCTATTCGCTTTTAATATCGCGTTTTCTTTAACATTAAATCTTTTTGCTATTTTTTGGATAGTGTCATTTTTTTCAACTTTCGTTAATATACCATCCATACTTGGAATAATTAATTTCTGACCGACAGTAATTATATTCTTTTTTATATTGTTGAAAGACAACAGCGTTTCAAGAGATATATCATAATTTTTAGAAATTGACCAGATACTCTCTCCTTCTTTTACTATATGTGTGCGCTTAAAAAAATATTGCGGTTTCTCTACTTTTTCAATTTTCGGAGTGTATGTTATAATTTCTTTCGCTTCATCAATGCTTGTAGGCTCGTAAATTTCCATTGTACCTTCAACCATTGACAATTCATTTATTCTTCTAACTACCGAAACATCGTCTAATCTGCCAATCGATTTATCCAATAACAAATCATTATCAATTATTTCTTGCGAAATAATCATATTATAAGCATAAACTTTGAGCGGCTCGCTTTTAAACAAAATCGCTATGCCCACTAATAAAATCAAAAAAAATACTAAAATAAAAAAATTATTCTTTTTTTTTTTCAATATAATTTCCTTTGTTTTTTATTATTTTCCGCTCATTCCGTTTTTCATTAATGTCAAGAATTCTTCATTATTTTTAGTTTTTGACATTTTATCCAACACTAATTCCATTGCTGCTATTTTATCCATATCAGATAACACTTTTCTTAATATCCACACTTTATTTAATACTTCTTGAGATAATAATAATTCTTCTTTTCTTGTGCCAGATTTATGCAAATCTATCGCAGGAAATACTCGCTTATCCGATAATCTTCGATCTAAATGTATTTCCATATTGCCAGTACCTTTAAACTCTTCGAATATTACATCGTCCATTCTCGACCCTGTTTCAATTAATGCTGTCGCAAGTATTGTTAAACTACCGCCATTTTCAATATTTCTTGCTGCGCCAAAAAATCTTTTCGGTTTTTGTAAAGCATTTGAATCTACACCGCCAGTCAAAACCTTGCCGCTCGCCGGAACAACAGTATTATAAGCGCGCGCTAATCGAGTGATACTATCTAATAATATAATTACATCTTTATTATATTCTACTAATCTTTTGGCTTTTTCTATTACCATTTCAGCTACTTGCACATGACGCTGCGCCGGCTCGTCAAATGTAGATGATATAACTTCACCTTTGACTGTGCGTTCCATATCAGTCACTTCTTCGGGGCGTTCATCTATCAATAATACAATCAAATAAGCATCGGGATGATTCTCAGTTATTGAATTAGCTATCTTTTGCAACAATACTGTTTTCCCTGTGCGCGGTGGCGCTACTATCAATCCACGCTGACCAAATCCTATCGGAGTAAATAAATCCATTACGCGCATTGAGGTCTCATTACTTTTTCCTTTTCGTTCTAATTTTATCATCTTATCCGGATATAACGGCGTCAAATCATCAAACGGTATTCGATCTTTTGTAAATTCCGGATCCAAACCATTTACCTTTTCTATCTTTAATAATGCAAAAAATCTCTCGCCTGATTTCGGTGGTCTTATCACCCCTGATACAGTATCTCCTTTTTTTAAATCAAATTTCTTTATTTGCGACGGCGCTAAATATATATCATCAGGCCCTGATAAATAATTATATTTTGGCGATCGCAAAAAACCAAAATTATCAGGTAATATTTCTAATACTCCGGTTCCGCGTATCTCTTTACTCGTATTTTGCTCTAACTTGATTAATTCATAAATCAATTCCTGTTTTTTTAATGTGCTGTAACCCTGCATTTTTAATGATTTAGCAATTTTTCGAAGTTCAGTCATTGTCATATTTTGCAGAGTATCAATATTGAAGTCAATATTAACATCAATCTGAACTTGCGGATTATTTTGCTCTGCATTATTATTTTGGTTTTCTACATTTTCAACCATTTCTCACCTCATAAATAATATATGTCTATAATTAAAAAAAATTCACATTTTCCTTTTTTTATCAATTTATCAAAAAAATTTATTGATATTATTTTTTTTAGAAATTATAATTCTATTTATCTACAAATTAATAAAAAATATTATGTAATTATTTTTTTAGTTCTAACAGATTCAACACTTTTTCCATCATTAAATTACTTTGGGCAAGCATATTTATCCCTGTTTCTACCATTATTTTTTTCTGACTGTATTTGGTTAATTCTTCTGCAAAATCTGTATCTTCTATTGCTGACAATGCAGAAGTAAAATGCAATTTCTGAACA
Source organism: bacterium (assembly GCA_029551925.1). Lineage (GTDB taxonomy): Bacteria > JAGOBX01 > JAGOBX01 > JAGOBX01 > JAGOBX01 > JAKPEO01. The sequence goes on along the minus strand of JAKPEO010000046.1, from coordinate 31,034 downwards.
TCCAGAAAATCAGAAGCATATCCCACTCTATTTTGTAATGCTCCTATTTTAGCGTATTGTTTTACTGCTGATGATAATGTCGAACTTAACGAACTTATCGCCGCCTGAGCATTTGCTACGCTCGTTAAATCTAAATTAGTCAGCCCTAATGATGCGCTCGTCATTGTCAATAAATTTATGCCTATGTTCGATACGGCATTATAACCAACTTGTATTCCTATACTACCGCTGCCTACTATTGTCGAACCCTTTAATAATGGTATTCCGTTAAATGTAACTGCACTCGCCATTCTATCTATTTCTGCTACTAATTCATTCACTTCGGCCTGTATTAATTGTCTATCACTATTTGTCAATGTCTCATTCGCCGCTTGCATTGCTAATGTATTCAATCTTTGAATTATCGATGTTATCTCAAACATCGCGCCTTCTGCTACTTGTAATAATGAATAACCACTATCCGCATTGTTCCGCGATTGCATCATACTGCTTATGCTCGTTTTCAAACGAGTAGCAATAGCCAAGCCAGCAGCATCGTCGGCGGCAGAATTTATCTTTTTACCAGTAGATAATCGCAATATCGAACTATTCAATCCGCGAAGCGAATTATTAATATTACGACCCGCTATTAATGAAGACACATTATTACTTATTGATAACATAATACTCCCTCCCTGGTATTTTTTTAATTTATTTTTTTTTAAATTTTTAGGGAAAAATAAAGATATGAATATCTTCTCTATATCTCTATTCCCCTCCTTGAGCAAACCTTATTCCTGATTATAATATAACAAATTTCTATTGTTTTGTCAATATTTTTATCTAATTTTTTATTATTGCGCCTGTTATCTTTTTTATTGTTATTCCGATATTTTTTTCGCCATTTGTCAAAACTATATTTTTATCTTCTAAATTGCTTGCTACTCCTTTATAATTAAATACAATCGAATCCGGAGACGATTGTATATTTATATTTTTTGGCAATTGTATTGTATCACTGAAATTTTGTGTGTTAATATAATATTCATTTAATAATTTATTTATTATTATTTTTGATTTGTATTGACTATTGCTGGTCGACTGCGTAAATTTTATTGAGTTTTCTAATAATTCCACGCTTGTTATTAAATCTTGTGATTTTAAATAATTAGTAATCATAACCGGAATAATAGAAACTATTATCCCGATTATGATTATCACTATAATTAATTCTATTAATGTAAAACCATTTTTAATATTCGCTAAATGCCATACCATTTTTATCTTTGCCGAGTAGATTCACTTTAATTATCGGCTCTTGGGTATCTCCGCGATATTCATAATACCATCCGCCACTGCCATCTACGCCGCCTGCATTCTTTTCTGCTTTACTCGACGTTAACATTTCCTCTGGAAACACTCGCAAATATCCTGAATCTACCATTGACTGAATAGTAGGAGGATTATGTCTGTCATTTTCAATAAAATAAAGTTTTTGCGCTGAACGAATTGAATTTAGATTCGCTTTTGTCGCTGATATTTCAGCTTGCTCAACTTGAATTAAAAATGTCGGCACTATTATCGCAACAAGCGTGCCAATAATAATTATTACAATTACCAATTCGACAATTGTAAAGCCCTTTTTGTTTTTCTCTTTATTCAACATATCGCCTCCTAAAAAAATCAATAAAAAAATTTTATTAAAATAATTTTAGCACTTTTTTTTTTTTAGTCAATAATTATTTTTATTTTTTTGATTTTGGGATTGTTTAGAAATTATCAAATTATCTGCCTAATTCAAGCGCCTTCATAAACATTGCTTTTGCGGATTTTATTGTGGTTACATTTGCTTCATATGCGCGAGTGGCAGTTATCATATCAACCATCTCTGAAACCACATTAACATTCGGAAATTCAACATATCCAATTTTTGACGCTAATTTATCAAATTCTTCATCTGATAAATTTTTATATTGCTCTTTGCGGGTGCCATCTTCATTAAAAAAATCTGTATATTTGAATGCATCAGGATGGTCTGGATTATAAACCAACCTCATTGGATTTTTCGTGTCTGCCGTTATATCTACAACCCGCACGCCTGTACCCGCTAATTCATAAATATCAGACATATTTTGGATACGCGGAACATCAAATTCATAACCATAAAAACTTCTTGGTTCGAATATCACATCTTTTCTGCGATATGCTCCGCCTTCTGGTGTGCGCGTAGTATTAACATTGGCTATATTATTTGAAATTACATCTATTCTTAATGACTCTGCGGTCATACCTGACGCGGCTGTGTTTATTGAACGGAATAACCCTGTATTTTTTACTCTATAAGCATTCAAACCGACCGCACTAACCGCTGTGGAAATATTCATTATGCTCTACCGCCTTTCTGTATTGCTGATTTTAATTGAGTTATCATCATAGTCATACTTGTCACTATCGCATCATTCATTAAGGAATTTTTCGCTAATTCTGCCATCTCTTGATTTATATCTACATTATTTTCATCGTTTCGAACAAATGTCTCGCTTTCTATATTTATCATTGGCTGCACTTCATCTAATGATAATTGCCCTTTGAATTTTAAATGCTTTTCATGTGTGCGCTGCGCAGGAATCGGCTGCGGACCATATAATGCACGATGCAATTCGCCTTCAAATGTCACTTCTTTTCTTTTATAAAATGGAGTGTTAACATTCGCTATATTATTCGCTATTGTTTGCTGTCTTAATGCTGAACAATCTAAACCGCGATGCAGTATATTAAATGTCTGTATAAAATTTGTATTTGCTAACATTTTTTTCCCCTTTCCCTACGCATTTTATCGACATTTTTAAAAAAATACTTTAGTGTTTTTTAAGTGTTTTTTTAGATTTTTTTATTTATCAATTTATTACATTTTAAAATTGATATTAAATTTTCAGTTAGCGAGATAGATATAACATATCAAAAAATTACAATCTTATGTTTAAATCTTTTTTCATCGGTAGATAAATAAACTTATAAAAACTGTAAAATATAATAACTAATAACCCCGCATCAATTATACTGTGCGAAATAATATCGGTTTTATGCGATATATCTGAAATTTTTTGCGCTATTGGATAAGAAAATTTTTGCGTAAATATCGCAATTTCTCTAATAATATACCTAATAACTTCAAATTCTATTTTTAGCAAATGCGATAAAAAAAACAATCCGAACGATGCAATATAAATAATCGGCGTTCTTTTCATAATATAAATAAAACTTTCATAATAATTTTTATACAAAAAATAGTAGATTATAAAATAATTCATTCCAAGATAATTTGCAATAGCAGTGCCAGTAATTCCAAAATTTTTAGTCAATAAAAATGAAAATAAAATAATAAAAAATGACCCGATAAAAATATAAGCTATCATTAAATTATCTTTTTTCAATGATTTTATCAGTTCTATTCCAAAAGTTGTGCAAGGCGTAAATATCGGCAAAAATGATAGTAACTTTATAATATTCACCGCTTCATCATACTTTGCGCCATATGTTAAATATATAATAAATTCACTATTGAAAAACATATAAGCATACAACGGCGCTTCGATACACAGCAGCAAAATTGTCAAAAATGTATAGCCATTGATTAATTTTTTTGGTTCATCTATAAGTTGAGAAAACAAAGGATAAGCAACTTTAAAAAATGCTTGTTCAATTATATTCAGCGGTATGTCTATCAAAGAATGCGCTGCGCGATATATAGCGAGCGAAGCAGTTGATACAAAATTTTTAATAACATAATTATAAATTTCTGCGGTTATCAAGCTCAAATTATCATTTATAAAAAATTTATAACTGTCTTTGATTAAATTCAATGTCCCGTCAAATTCAATTTTCACACTTATGATTTTTCTGGCTGGCAACCATATCATAAACATAAAACTAATGCTCTGCACAAATTTCGCAATTGCCAAACCGGCGGCATCAAATCCGTAATAACACAAAATAACAGCAAATACAAAATACAAAAATATAGACGATACGCGCGCTGTTATTGTTTTTTTTATTAATAAATTTCTTGCAAAATAAATCGATGGCGCCGACCCTAACGCTGTAGGAATATAACTCAAAGCCATTAAAATTAATGTTGAACCGAACATCTTATTATTCGGCAATATATAAAGCCCATAAATTATCTGTAAAATTGTTATTATTAATGACAAGACTAAAAATAAAGTATTTATCAGCGAATAATTTATTTCTTTTCTTCTAATAACTTGTGTGGATATCCCTAAATCTCGCAAATTATTAACTATCGAAAATATAAAGAATACATATAAAAAAGTCCCGTAAGAATTTAGCGATAAAAAAAAACGAGCAGTTATTAATTGAGTGGCAATACTGAAAAATTTAGAAAAAAATTGGATAAAATACGAACTAAACAAAGTATCAACAGCATTTTTTTTCAAATTTCGATTTTTATTGATTATTTTCATTTAGAAATATACTCGTCGCTTCTGAAAAGGAATTTTAAATATCCGACAAAAAAAAATATTTTTAAAAAAATAAATCACGCCAAACGACGGCGCTATATTTGAATAGCGCTTCGGGCCGCAGGAACCGGCATTAAAAAAAAATGTATCTCTTATTTTTTTTTTTGTCGGACGATGCGTATGCCCGTAAATTACTAAATCATACTTATTATTTTTTTCTAAAAATAATGACTTGTTTTCTAATTCGTGTATCACAAAAATTTTTTTATTATTTATCTCGATAATTTCTGATTGACGGAAAAATTCGTCAGTTTGTAAACTTTCAACATTTCCTGCTACGCCTATAATTTTTTTACAATATTCTGCTAAATCATAATAAACATCAATGGTTGACCAATCTCCAGAATGAATAAGAATTTCTGGTCTTATGCATTTTATCCGCCATAATATATGCTGGTTGATATCCGAATGCGAATCTGAAATAACTACAGATATTTTACAAATTTTCTTTGCTAATTTTATATGAAAAACAAATATCGCGGATAGTATATAATTAAAAAAATCAATTAACATCTATTTAAAATCAATTCGTCGAATTCAATTTATATTCGCTGCGCAAAATAATATTTTATAATTCCTGTTTTTTTTCTACTTTAACATAACATTCAATTATATCGCCGACTTTTATATCTTCGTATTTATCTAAGCCGATACCGCATTCTTGACCAAAATTTACTTCTTTAACATCGTTTTTATAATGCTTTAATGAATTTAATTTACTGTCATAAAGCACAATATTATCTCGTATTAATTTAGCATAACTCGGAAAAACAATTTTTCCTTGATTCACTACGCAGCCGGCAATTTTACCAATTCCTGAAATTTTAAATACTTCTTTTACTAACGCAGTGCCTACAACTGTGTCTTCTACTACTGTTCCGAGCATTCCGGACATTGCCGCTTTCATATCATCAATAAGTTTATAAATTATATCATATAATCGTATTTCTATATTTTTTGCCTTTGCTAATGACAGCGCCGCAGCTTCCGGTCTGACTTTAAAACCTATTACAATAGCATTTGATGCAGCTGCCAACATAATATCTGATTCTAAAATTCCACCGACATCTTCATGAATAATATTAACATTTATTTTTTCGCCGCCTAATTCATTTAATGATGAATGTATAGCTTCGACAGACCCACGAACATCGCATTTTAAAATTAAATTTAATGTTAATTTTTCTTTTTGTTCTATTTGGGAAAATAGATTTTCAAAAGACATTTTTTTGATTTTTTTGTCTTCTGCCTCTTTCTTAATTATCATTCGTTTTTCGCTGATTTCTCGCGCAGTCTTTTCATCAGCAGTCACATTAAAAGGATCACCAGCTTCTGGTACGCCATCGCAACCTAATATTTTTACAGGAGTAGATGGTCCTGCTGTCTCTAATCTATTATTATTTTCATCAAACATTGAACGAACTTTTCCTGCATACACACCACATACAAATGAATCGCCTATTTTCAATGTACCGTTTTGCACTAAAACCGTCATCGTAGGCCCTTGCCCGCGTTCCATTGCAGCTTCTATTACAGTGCCTGTCGCTAATGCGTCCGGATTGCATTTTAATTCTAACATTTCAGTTTGCAGTAAAATCAATTCTAATAAATTGTCTATCCCTTGATTTTTTAACGCTGATATCTCACAATCTAATATTTCGCCGCCCCACGATTCTACTAATAAATTTCGTTCTGATAATTGCTGCTTTACTCTATCTATATTAACGCCCGGTTTGTCTATTTTATTTATCGCTACTATTATCGGCACTTTCGCTGCGCGAGCATGATTTATTGCTTCTATTGTTTGCGGCATCAACCCGTCATCAGCAGCAACTATTAATACCACAATATCCGTAATACTCGCTCCGCGCGAGCGCATCGATGAAAAGGCATAATGACCAGGCGTATCTAAAAATACTATCGACTGCCCTTTATATTCTATTTTATATGCGCCTATATGTTGAGTTATTCCGCCGGATTCTGTATCGACAACTTTGGTCTTTCTGATGGCATCTAATAACGAAGTTTTTCCGTGGTCAACATGACCCATTACAGTCACGACCGGAGCGCGCGGCACTTTATTATTTTCATCTATTTCGGCATCTTTTTTTTCTGCTTCCACTACATCATCGTATAATTTTTCTACTTCTATCTTATAACCGAATTCTAATGCCACCATTTCCGCTATATCAGCGTCTATTTTTTGATTAATGGTTACCATTACTCCTTGCGAAATTAAAAATTTCAATATTTCAGTTGGGGATTTATGCATCTTTTGCGCTAACTCTTGAACAGTCGTAGGATCTGTTATTCTTATTGTTTTTTCAAATGCCTCTTCCTGCTCCATTTGATTCGCTAATTTCTCGGCAATTTTCTTTTTCTTTAATAATTTCAATAATTTATTTTTTTTCTTAGTCGCTCGTTTCTGCGTGCTTTCTATCGCATGAGTTAATTCTTGCAAATTTTTCTTTACAAATTTTTTCTTTTCAATTTCAGTTATATCTTTTTCTTCGGATACTGGTTTTTCTTTATCCTTTTCTTTATCGCGGAATTTATGATCTTTTTCCTTTTCTTTTTCTTTGTCTTTGTCTGCAATTGGTTTTACAAAAGGAATATGCGGTTGCTTTACTAATTCTTTTTTATGTTTGTCAAATACTACCTGTCTAATAGAAGATTTTTCTTTTTCTTCTAAAACCTCGCTCGGCTTTAATTCTTCCAACAATTCTACGCTTTCTATTTTTTTTTCAAACTCGTCTTTTTCTTTTTTTTCAACTTCTTTTTCTTTGATTGCTTCTTTATGCTTATGCTCAATTTTTTCTGGCTGCGACTGAATAACTTTTTCTTCTATTGATTTTTCTTCGATTTTTACCTTTGGTTTTTCGATTTTTTTATCAGCTTCTTCTTCTTTTTTAGAAACTTTTATTTTTTCAGTTGACGGCGGTTCTACTGACACTTGCGGCTGGCTTTCTATCTTTTCTTCAACATCGCGATGTTTTTTTACTACTCGCATTTTTCCAAGAGATTTTTTGGTAGTTGTCGCTTTTTTTGACGATTCTTTTTCTTTGACTCCAACTTCCAGTTCACCGGCATAATTATAATGTTCGCGAATTAATTTCATCTGGTCATCAGTAGCTTTATTTGAATGTGTTACATTAAAACCATTTGAATTCAAAAAATCCACTAATTCTTTTGGTTTTAAATTTAATATTTTCGCAATTTCGCTAATTCTCATATTTTTATATATACCTCCAAAAATTAGTATGTTAAAATACTAATTTTCACTCTTTTTTAGTGTGAAGTAAAATTAATTACTTCTTAAATAAATCCTGCGCAGCTTTTAATGCATCTTCGTTGGACATCGCTGTATCTGTTTTTACATCTATCTTATAACCAGTTAAATTTGCCGCTAACCGAACATTTTGACCATTTTTACCAATCGCTAATGAATAATTATCTTTTGAAACCACTACAATAGCAGCTTTTTCTTTCATATTAACTGTCACGCTCGATACTTGCGCTGGCTTTAATGAATTTTTTATATATATTTCAGGCGAAGAATCATAAGGGATCACATCGATTTTTTCGTTGTTGAGTTCGCGCACTATTGCCTGTATTTTTCCGCCTCTATTACCTACGCAGGTTCCGACAGGATCAACATTCATATCATGAGACAATACACTGATTTTACAACGCGAACCCGGATCGCGCGCAATATTAACAATTTCAATAGTTTTATCAAAAACTTCAGTGATTTCACGCTCTAATAATTTTCTGACAAATTCAGGATGCGTGCGCGAAGCGATGATTTTAGCTGTATTATTTAAATCTTTTTTTACATCTACAATATAAAATGTTATTTTATCGCCTATATTATATTTTTCATTCCGTATCTGTTCGCGCGGACCTAACACAACATCAATCTTACTATTATCAATAGAAATATAATAAGTATTTTTTGTCTTTCGCAATATCACGCCAGACATTATCTCGCCTTTTTTATTCTTATATTTTTCATATAATATATTGCATTCTTCGGCTTTTAATTTTTGGCTAAATATCTGTTTGCATATTTGAGCTGATATACGCGAATCATCTTTTACATTTTTTATTTCTAACTCTACTTCATCGCCAACTTGCGCGTCAGGATCATATTTCTTCACGGTTTTTAATGATATTTCCGTGTCATCATCATAGACCTTATCTACAATTTCTTTAATTTGATAATATCTCTTTTCGCCGGTCTCTCTATCAATTTCAACTTTTATATTTATTAAATCATCATTCGCTTTTTCATATGCGCGCGCTAATCCTTCTTCTAATGACGAAAATATCAATTCCTTATCAATATTTTTTTCTTTGTGCAATAAATCAACCATTTCAAGTAATTTTAATCCCATCTTCTTTTTACTAACCATTTTTTATTAAACCTCCAAAAAAAAAAGTGGGCTTGCGACCCACTTACTCTAAAATTTTTAGTAAGTTAGTTCTATTTATTATATTTACTTTATTTTTTAAGTCAAGTTTTTATTTCAAAAAAAACAAAAGAAATGAACATTCATCTATAAATACTTATTACTTTAAAAAGCGCTTGGATAAATGACAAAAATATAATTATAAGCAGTGATATTTTTATTATTTTTTGCGGAACGCGCTTACTGACAATTGCTCCGAACGGCGCTGATATTAACGACCCTATTACTATTGGCAATACAAAAAAATAATTTACTTGGAATGACATTATTTTTCCGAGCGCTCCTAAAATAGCAGAAATAAATATAATTCCTAAACTTGTGCCAATAGTTATTCTTAAAGGTATCTTTAATACTTTTATCATTAATGGTATTAAAATCACGCCGCCGCCAGTCCCTACTATTCCAGAAACCGCTCCTATTACGCCGCCTATGAATATTGCTAATTTATTATTAATATTGACAATTTCTATATTTTTTTCATCATCATTATTTTTTTTATCAGTTAAAAGCAAAAAAAAAGAAAATAAAACAACGATTAAAAATAAAACAATAATAAATTCATTTTGCATATATTTTGAAAAATATGCGCCTAATAATGAAAATAATCCGAGCGGTATGCCGATTAATAATAAAATTTTTTTATTGACAAACTGGTTTTTATTATGAATTACTAACCCGAAAACTGTTGAAAAAAAAACTTGCAGCATTGACAAACCGGCAATTTCTTTCATTGGCAAATTGCCAACATTAAATAGCGGCGGAATAGTAAGCATCAAAGGTATCATTATCACAGCGCCGCCTAATCCCAAAAAACCAGACAAAAATCCGCTAAAAATACTAATAACAAACAAAGTAATATACATTTTTTCAAATATCAAATGATTTTGATTTTATTCGTTCTATATGCGCGCCTAATTTTGAAAATTTTAATTCGATATTTTCATAGCCGCGATCTATATGATAAACGCGTAATAATTCAGTTTCGCCGCGCGCCGCTAATCCGGCTAATACGAGCGCCGCTCCAGCGCGTAAATCTGACGCCATAATCTGCGCTGCGCTTAATTCTTTCACTCCTTTTATTATAGCAGTATTATGGTCAATACTAATATTTGCGCCTAATCGATTCAATTCGCTAATATGCATAAATCTATTTTCAAAAACAGTTTCTGATATCAAACTCACGCCTTCTGCAACAGATAGCATCGCGCAAAATTGCGCCTGCATATCAGTAGCAAAGCCGGGAAACGGCAGAGTCTTAATATTAGTCGCTTTAATTTTTTTTGCGCGCGACGCTATAATAATATTTTTGGATACGCGTTCTATTTTCACGCCAATTTCTAATAATTTTTCAATCACAACAGGCAAGTGCTCCATTATTATATTTTTTATTTTTATTCTGCCGCCTATCAACCCAACAGCGGTCAGAAATGTCCCTGCTTCTATCCTATCTGGAATCACTTTATATTTTACTGCCTTTAGTTTTTTTACTCCAATAATTTCAATTTTATTTTCGCCGGCATTTTTGATTCTTGCGCCCATTTTATTCAGCATATTCGCTAAATCTACAATTTCCGGCTCGCGCGCAGCATTAATTATTTCAGTCTTGCCTTCAGCTAATGCGGCAGCCATCATAATATTTTCAGTTGCGCCAACTGACGGAAAATCCAAAATTACTGTTCCTCCTATTAACTTTTTCTTTATGCTCGCATTAATATAACCGCTTTCTATATTTATTTTTGCCTTTAAATCTTCAAAGCCCTTTAAATGTATATTTAACGGCCTTGCGCCAATAGCGCAGCCGCCAGGCAAAGATACCCGCGCTTTGCCAAACCGCGTTAATAACGGACCTAATACCACTGCGGAAGCACGCATTGTCTTCACTAATTCATAAGGTGCGGTAGTTTTATTTAAACAAGTTGTATCTATCAACATTTTTTTGGTTTCTGCACAGTATTCTATTTTAGCGCCTAAATATTCTAAAACTTTTTTCATTGTATAAATATCGCGTAATGACGGAATATTATCTAATTCAAATTTTCCAGAAGATAATATAGCTGCAGCCATTATCGGCAACGCAGAATTTTTTGAACCGCTAATTGCCACTTCGCCTTTTAAACCATTACAATGAAATATTTTAAATTTATCCATAAATTACTCCGCACCAATAAAATCAGTTTTAAAAATCAAAAATTTTGCCGGGATTTAATATATTACTTGGATCAACTGTTTTTTTTATTTGCTTCATAATATTTATTTCGGCATTAGACAGACGCTTGAATAAAAATTTTTTTTTAGCTAAACCAATGCCGTGTTCGCCACTGATTGTCCCGTCTAATTTTATCGCTAAATCCAAAATATCGTTTATCGCCAATCTTTTTCGCAATTGCCAATCTTCATCTGATAAATCGTCTTTTACTACATTTATATGGACATTGCCGTCGCCTGTATGACCATAAGACACTACATTTATTTTATGTAGTTTGCCTATTTTTCGCGCTCCAATCAATAATTCCGATATTCTGCTGCGCGGCACCGTCACATCTTCGCCTAATTTATCTTTGCCAATATGCTTTAAAGCATCACGCAAATTTCTGCGCATCCCCCATAATTTTTCCTTATTTTTTTTGTCTGACGCAATAAACACATCAAGCGCGTTAAATTCTAATAATAATTCCGCACAGCGTTCGCTAATCTTCTCCACTTCTTCTTCGTCAAATCCGTCGACTTGAATTAATAATTGCGCCGCCGCTTCGTCTGAATATTGAAATTTTGAATTTAAAAATTTTTCAGAATATTTTATTGCGCGATTATCAATAAACTCGCAAACTGAAATTTGTAGATTTTTCGCTAATATTTTAGGTATCGCATTTGACGCATCTTCAAATGATTTAAACGGCGCTAATAAATCAATCACTTTATTTGGATATGGCAATAATTTCAATACAGCGCGATAAAATATCGCAAGCGTGCCTTCTGATCCTATCAATAAATGCGTGAGATTATAACCAGTAGCTGTTTTTTCATATCTGCCGCCGTAATTAGAAATTGCGCCATTCGGAAAAATAGCATTGATATTATAAACATAATTCCGTGTTATTCCATATTTCACTGCACGCGGACCACCTGCGCAAGTTGCAATATTTCCACCAATTGTGCAATTATCTAAACTATTCGGGTCTGGCGGATAAAATAAGCCTTCTTTTTCTACGGCATCTTGCAAAACTTTATTAATTACCCCCACCTGCGTCTCTACGCAAAAATTTTTTTTATCTATATCCAATATTTTATTTAATTTTTGCATATTTAATACTATGCCGCCAAATATCGGCACTGCTGCGCCTGTCACGCCTGTGCCGCCGCCGCGCACTGTTAAAGGCACTTTGTTTTTAAGCGCTATTTCCAAAATTTCTTTGATGTTGCTCTCGTCTTGCGGAGTAAATACTAATTCAGGCAGCGCAAAAAACTCAGCGCCTTCGTCTTTACCAAACGGTTCAAGCGCAAATTTATCATTATAAATAACAGTTTCAGCGCCAAAAGTTCTTTCTATTTGATTTATAAGTTTATCAGTCAGTTTATTATATTCAGTCATTGAAAATTTTATGCAATTTTTCAATTATAAAATTTATATCAGTTTTTGATAATTTAACATAAAAAGGAAGAGTGATAACAGAAGCGCCGAATTTTTCAGCCGCTGGAAAATCGCCTTCTTTATAGCCAAATAATTTTCGATATGCGGTCATTAAATGGATAGGATTAAAATTTACAGCTATAGGTATATTTTCATCTTGAATTTTTTTTAGATAATAATCGCGTTTTTTATAATCATTAACTTTAATAACAAATAAATGATATGCGGACTTTACCCCTTCTTCAATTTTGGGAAAACTTATTGATTTAATATCAGATAACGCGTTAATATATTTCTCATATAATTTTTTTCGTTTTGCAAGCAAATCGCCTAATCTATAAATTTGATTAACAAGCAACGCCGCGTGAATATTATCCATATTATATTTCCAACCGATTTCAATAACATCATAATGTTCATATTTTTTTGTATATCTATCAATCGCTGATTTGCTCATACCGTGTAATCTTAATATTCTCAACCTATCAGCTATCTGCTCGTCGTTTGTAGCCGCTGCGCCGCCTTCGCCGCTTGTAAGATTTTTAGTAGCATAAAAACTATAACACGCCACATCGCAAAATGCCGCAGAATTATAGCCGTCTCGTTCAGATTCTAATGAATGCGCGCAATCTGAAATTATTTTTAAATTGTATTTTTTAGCAAGTCCAGAAAGTTTTTTCATATCGCAGAGATTGCCATATAAATGAACTGGAATAATCGCTTTTGTCCGATTTGTGATTTTTTCTTCTATTAAATCAATATTTATATTGCCAGTTTCTTCATCTATATCGACAAATATTGGCTTTGCGCCTGTATGCAAAATAGCATTAGAAGTGGCGACAAAACTTAATGGCGTAGTTATTACTTCGTCGCCAGCGCCTATATCGCACGCCAATATTCCAAGATGCAAAGCGGCAGTGCAACTGGTAACGCCAACTGCATCTTTTACTTTTAAATATTCAGAGAATCTTTCTTCAAATAATTTTGTGACATTACCAGTTGTCAAAAACGGCGATTTTAATACTTGCACGACTTCGTTTATATCAGCGTCGTCCAAATTATGTAAATAAAATTCCATATTAATAATTGTCAAAAAAATTATTCTGGCAAATCTACATTAGCATATACATCTTGAACATCGTCTAATTCTTCAAGTTTTTCTACTAATTTCGCCACTTTTTCTATTGTTTCATTATCAACATCTGCTTTGGTCTTAATAATATATTCGGTATCTGCGCTAATCATTTCAATTTTATTCTTTTCAAGTATTTCTCGCGCTTGATTGAAATTCTCTAATGGGACAGTAATTACCAAACTATCTTCTTGTTTCTCGATATTATCAATATTTGCATCTATTACCATTTCAAAAATTTCTTCTTCTTTGTATTTATTGGCATCAAGCACAATTACTCCTTTATTTTCAAACATCCAAGCAACAGAACCAGAAGTCCCTAAATTTCCACCATATTTAGAAAAAATATGACGAACCTCAGAAGTCGTGCGATTAGGATTATCTGTCAATGTCTCTACAAGTATAGCGACTCCGCCCGGACCATACCCCTCATATTTTTTTTCTTCATAATTCACGCCTTCTAATTCGCCAGTGCCTTTTTTTATCGCTTTTTCAATATTTTCTTTCGGCATATTCATACTTTTAGCATTTAAAACAAGTGTGCGTAATTTCGGGTTAGCTTCTGGATCGCCGCCGCCGATTCGCGCAGCAACCTGAATTTCACGAATTAACTTTGTAAACATTTTACCGCGTTTTGCATCAACAGCCGCTTTCTTATGCCGTATTGAATGCCACTTCGAATGTCCTGACATAAATTTTTACACCTCGAAAATATATAATTTTAAAATTTATTTTTTTGCAATATAATTATTTTGTCAATTTTGTCAAGGCTTTATCTATTCTATTTACAGCTTCAATTAATCTATCTTCTTGAACAGTAACAGAAATGCGAATATATCCTTCGCCGTATTGCCCGTATGCCGAGCCCGGCGCTACTACAACATTACACTCGTCAAATAAAAAATTAGTGAATTCAATAGCGCTCATATTCTTGGGCGTGGGGATCCACAAATAAAATGTGCCTTTTGGAGGCGTATAATTCCAGCCGTGTTTATTAAGCATATCAACCACTAATTTTCTACGATGATTGTAAATTTTTATATTTTCTTGTATATGCTTATCGCAGGATTCAAGAGCTTTAATAGCCGCAAATTGTATCGCATTAAATACTCCGGAATCAGTGTTTTCCTTGACTTTACTAATACCTGCAATTAAATCTTTATTGCCTAACGCCATTCCTATACGCCAGCCGGTCATATTATACGGCTTTGATAATGAATTAAGTTCTACGCATACATCTTTGGCACCGTCAACTGATAATATACTCGGCGAACGAAAACCGTCAAATACAATTTCGCTGTATGGAAAATCGTGACATACCGCGATATTATAAGATTTGGCAAATTCTACTGTTTTAGCAAAAAATTCTTTTGTCGCGCAAGCGCCAGTCGGATTATTTGGATAACATAAAAACATTGCTTTTGTTTTTTTTAAAATGTCTGACGGTATATCTTCATATTTCGGAAAATAATTGTTTTCCGCTTTCATCGGCATTGAATATGGAATGCCGCCAGCAAATAAAATACTCGAACGATACGCTGGATAACCCGGGTCAGTCATCAACACATAATCACCGGGATTCACTACAGCCAAACAAAAATGATGACAGCCCTCTTTTGAACCTATCAATCCCAATACTTCTGTCGCGGGATCAACGGATACACCGTATTTTCTTAAATACCAAGCTGCCACTGCTTTTCTAAATGACAGCATCCCTTTTTCTTCGTCTGTCGGATAATGATGATTTTCTGGATCTTGCGCAGCGCGATAAAGTTCTTCTACTACTTCGCGCGGCGTCGGCTCAACAGGATCGCCTACGCCTAAACTTATAACATCTTTGCCTTCTGCTTTAGCTTTATTTATCTTCTGCCGTAATTGCATAAATAAATACGGCGGAATCAACCCTAATCTGTCTGCAAGTTTCATAATTTTAATTTCAACTCCTAAAAATATTTTTTTTATTATTTTTTTGGTTTTATTTCGCTCTCATTTCTTTTATTAGATGACTTGCAATTATCAAACGTTGTATCTGATTTGTGCCTTCGTAAATTTGCGTGATTTTTGCATCGCGCATCATTTTTTCGACAGGATATTCTTTCATATAACCATAGCCGCCGAGCACTTGAATTGCATCGATTGTTACTTTCATCGCTACATCGCTTGCAAATGCCTTTGCCATCGCCGCTTCTTTACTCACTGATTTTGCGCCTGAATCTATATAACGCGCAACTGAATATACTAACGAGCGCGCTGCTTCTATTTGCATCGCCATATCAGCAAGCATAAACTGTATCGCTTGAAAACTCGAAATCGGCGCGCCGAATTGCACGCGCTCTTTTGAATATTTTACTGCTTCGTCTAATGCCGCTTGCGCTATGCCTAATGCTTGCGCGCCAACTGATGTGCGCGATTTGTCAAATGTAGCCATTGCAATCAGAAAACCGCGGCCTTCTTTTGCTAATAAATTTTCTACCGGCACTTTACAATCTTGAAAAATTAACTCGCGCGTAGCTGATGCGCGTATCCCTAATTTATCTTCTTTTTTACCGAATGTAAAACCGGGCGTGCCTTTTTCTACTATAAAACAACTTATACCGCGCGCACCTTTTTCTGGATTTGTAACTGCAAATACAGTATAAATATCAGCTTCGCCGCCATTTGTTATCCACTGCTTTGTGCCATTTAAAATATAATAATTGCCTTCTTTTACTGCGCTCATTCGCATATTAGCAACATCGCTGCCTGCATTTGGTTCGGTTAATGCAAATGCCGCTAATTTTTCGCCTGATGCAATAACAGGTAAATATTTTCGCTTTTGTTCTTCATTACCATATAAAATTATCGGATATGCGCCTAATGCTGATGCAGCATAACAAATCGCTATACCACCGCAGCCATAACTTAATTCTTCTGTAACAAGCGACATATCTAATACTCCGCCGCCCATCCCTTCATACTCTTCTGGCACAAATATTCTAAAAAAATCTGATGCCGCTATTGTTTTTACTATTTCCCAAGGAAATTCGTTTTCTCTGTCAAAATGTTCGCGCTGTGGAATAATTTTTTCTTCAACTATCTGTCTTGCTAATTTTTTTATCTCCAATTGTTCTTCTGTTAAAAAATAATCCATTTTTGCACGCTCCTATTTTTCAAAATTTAATTTTTATTTCTGCTATTTTTTTTTCGCTGTCAGAACATATCAAAATTTCATCTTTTGATAATTCTGCCGCGCTCTCAAACTCTTCAATCCCTATATTTTTATATTTTTCAAAATATCTTTTATTTTGACCAAATATAATGCTTCGAAAAGCAGAAAAATATTTTATTTTAATTTTATCGAAATTGCAATTGTTTTTTATTTTTTTTATTTTGCGATAAACATATTCGGATTTTACAAGTTCGCCAAGTGCCGGATGATACGCCGCTTTCCAAACAATATCATTTTCTGTGAATGCCGCTTCTGAATGCAATCCTATTCGTATCACTCTAATATTCGTATCTTCTAAATTTTCTAATATTTCAGAGCATCTATCTATTATCTCATCAAGCGTCAACGGCATATATTCGCCGCTCTCAAACATTTTCGCTAATTCTGTATCTTTTACAATCACTAATGGATATATTCTTAAATAATCCGTCTGTATTTTTTTTATTTTTTCTATTGTCTCTAATTCTTTTGTCTTATCGCTATACGGTAACCCAATAATTATTTGTAGCCCTAATTTAAAATCAAGTTTTTTGATTTGATCGCAAACTTCTTCCACTAATTTAACATTATAAGTTCTGCCAATTTTTTTTAAAACAATATCATCTAATATCTGCGCGCCTAATTCAATAGTCCGAACATTATAATCATACAATAATTTCAAAATATCAAAATTAATGAATTCTGGATATGTGGATATTCGCAATTTTATATCCGAAATTTTATTATTTATCAAGCGCAATATTTTCTCTTGCTCGCTTATAGCCAATCCTGTAAAACTGCTGCCATAAAGCGCTATTTCATCTATATTATTTTTTTGAATAATTATCTCTTTAATTTTCTCTTCTAAAAAATTTTCTAAATCTGAAATTGTTAAATTTGTAATTTTGTTTTGATTGCAATATACGCATTTATTTTTGCAACCCAAAAACGGCAAAAAAATCGGAAAAATTTTGTGTTTTTTTTGAAAAACGTTTTTTTTCATTAAAAAATTATTTTAATTTCAAGGCTGCCATAAATGCGTCTTTTGGGATAGTCACACTGCCGATTTGTTTCATTTTCTTTTTGCCTTCTTTTTGCTTTTCGAGTAATTTGCGTTTTCTTGTAACATCGCCGCCATAACATCTTGCTAATACATCTTTTCTGAATGCCTTGATAGTTTCGCGCGCTATTATTCTCGAACCAATCGCAGCTTGAATAGGTATCGCTATTTGCTGACGTGGAATAAGTTCTTTTAATCTTTCAACTAACGCTTTACCGCGCTCGTATGCTTTATCTTTATGCACTATAATAGCCATTGCATCAACC
Source organism: bacterium (assembly GCA_029551925.1). Lineage (GTDB taxonomy): Bacteria > JAGOBX01 > JAGOBX01 > JAGOBX01 > JAGOBX01 > JAKPEO01. Next base: position 12,769 of record JAKPEO010000046.1, on the reverse strand, counting down.
GGCTCGTTGTTAATTAATATAGTTAATTTCACTAAATCCGAAGGTTTATATCCGCTCATCTCATAATCAAACGAACCATAGCCCTTTGTCACTGATTTCAATTTATCATAAAAATCAATTATGATTTCACTCAACGGAAATTCATATTCTAATATAACTTTATTTGTTCCGATATATTCCATCTTTACATATTCAGCGCGATAATCTTCAACTAATTTCATTACATTGCCAACATATTCGTCAAGCACAATAATCGTGGCTTTAATATACGGCTCGTATATTCTTATAAATTTTGAAGGTTCTGGCAATTTATGCGCTGAATCAATTTCAATAAATTCTCCGTCTTCTGTCTCGATCTTATATAAAACGCTCGGAGTTGTCATTACTATCTGAATATCAAATTCGCGATTTAATCGCTCTGCTACTATCTCTAAATGCAGCAGTCCTAAAAAACCACATTTAAAACCAAAACCTAATGCCGCTGATGTTTCGGGAATATAAGTGAACGCAGAATCATTTAATTGCAATTTTGCTAATGAATCGCGAAGTTGCTCAAAATCATCATTATTAACAGGATAAAATCCGCAGAATACCACCGGCTTAACTTCTTTAAAACCCGGCAAAGGATTAACGCAAGGATTTTGCGCGTCTGTCACAGTATCGCCTATTTTTACTTCATTCAAAAACTTAATGCCAGCAATACAATAACCTACTTCACCTGCTTGCAGTGAATCAACTTCCGTCATTTCTGGTTTGAATATTCCTACTTCTTGAACTACATAATTTCTATCAGTAGCCATTAATTTAATCTTATCGTTTTTCTTGATTTCTCCACTTATCAAACGCAAATATAAAATCACGCCTTTATATGTGTCATAATGCGAATCAAAAATAAGCGCTTTCAATTTATCCGGCTCGTCTTTGATTTTTGGCGCTGGAATTTTATCTATTATCAGATCTAATATTTTTTCAACATTCTCGCCAGTCTTAGCGCTGACAGCGACAACATTATCAACATCAAGCCCTAATTCTATTAATTGATTAATTGTGCGCTCAACATCTGCGCTCGGCATATCTATTTTATTAATGACAGGAATTATTTCCAAACCATTATCAATTGCTAAATACAGATTGGCTATTGTTTGCGCTTCTACGCCTTGCGTAGCGTCAACTATCAAAAGTGCGCCTTCGGACGCTGATAAACTGCGCGAAACTTCATAACTAAAATCTACATGACCGGGAGTATCTATTAGATTTAATTGATAATCTTTATAATTTAATCTGATCGTCTTTGCTTTTATAGTTATCCCGCGCTCGCGCTCTAAATCCATATCGTCTAATAATTGTTCGCGCATCTGCCTACTATCTACTGTCTTTGTCACTTCTATCAATCTATCAGCAAGCGTAGATTTTCCGTGATCTATATGCGCAATAATCGAAAAATTCCGTATTTTTGTTGTATCTTTCATCTCTTTTAAATTCTAAAAAATAATTTTTGTCGGCTAATAATATTTAATATAATTTTATATGTCAAGATTTTTTTATTGAAAAATAAATAACGAATGCAATCATAAATTATTCCAAAAAATTAAGCGATAGATATTAACCAGAAAGAATATTTTTTTGAGCCGAATGTGTCTTTTCTTTATTTATTATTTTCTAAAAAAATCATTTAATTATATTTGGTTTTTAAAATATCTAATTTGCTGAGCGCAGTCAAATCCAGCATCTTGATAAACTTCTAATTCGTCTATTAAATTAAGATACATATTTTTTGAATAAAAATAATCATACAAAATTTTATTATGCCAGCCGTAAATACTCAAAATTTCCAATAAATTATCAACTTTTTGGTCGCTGTTTTTTTCTACAATTTCATAAACATATACGCTCTTTTTAAAATAAAGCAGTTTTATATGGTTATCCCAAAATTCTTTAAAAATTTTGCGGTCTTTATCATCCCAATAAAAAGTGTCATATCCTTTATTTACTCTAATCGCTTCTTTATAATTTACTAAAAAATGCGTAATTTTTTTGAGTTTTAAAAGATCATAAAATTCGCCGCTATTATTTGATTTTTTTAAATATTCAATCAGCGGCTGACGATTATTTTCAACTGAATAAGAAATATATTTACGTTGCATATAAAATGGTCTGCTCTCGCCAATAAATAAAATTAACGCGGTATCAGCAAGATTATCATTAATCCATTTTATAGCAGGATACGGCGGCACAGGATACAATGCACGCTGTTTAGATAAATATTCGTCTTTATTTTCTTTTGCTAAATAATAATCTGCAATTTTTATATTTTTATAAAGCGCTGTATTATAACAAAAAAAATTAATAATAACTAACACAGCCATCAATAAATACAAACTCTTAATTTTATTTGATAATTCGCTAAAACTATATGCGATTAATATTGATAATATTGCAAAACACGGCAAAATATAACGAAATTGCGGTGTGCCTAAAAACCATAAAAAATAAGATATTATAAATCCTAAAAATAATATTAATAATTTCTTATTTTTATGCAAATACAAAAATATTAAAGGCAAGAGCGAAATAAATATTATACCTATCGGCTCATTGTTAGTATTGTCCCAAAACACTAAAAATATTTTCTTGAAAGAAAAAGTAAAAATATTCAGCGGAGTATTCATAATATTTCCGCCGCCGCCGAACTCCTTTAATTGATAATCACCAAAAATACTATATAAAAACGGATATATCGGATTATTAACAAATATATAATTCTTAATCAGCCAAGGCATCATCGGCATTATCAAAAAAATAAAAAACCAAAACAGTTTTTTTAATTTGATTTTTAACTTTTCTTTTTTCAAGATTATAAATAAAACTAAAATTGCGCATAATCCGCTAACAGAAAAAATCCCTGTATATTTCACAGCAATACACGCGCCTGCCAATAATCCACAAAACGCTAATATTTTAGCATCTGAAGAATCCAGATAATTCAGCGCAGCATTTAAAAACAAACAAAAATAAAATGTTAACGCCGCGTCATTACCACAAGTCCAACTATTAAACGCCAGCATCGGAATAGCGTAAAATACAATACTTGACAATAGCGCAATATCTATTGAAAAAAATTTTTTAGCGGTCAAAAACAAAATTATCGCGCTCATTATAAACATCGAACAATGTATCAATTTAGCGAGTATTTCAGTATCAAGCAGCATTGCGAGCATATTTAGCATTTGCTGATTCAACGGAAAATTAGAATGCATCAAATATTCAATCTTAACGATTTTGCGATGCATAATATAATAATTCGGCGCGGACAAATGGTATACTAATGAATCATAAAAAATTTCAGGTGAAATACTCATTAAAATATTAACTAATACAATCGGCAAAACCGCTAAAATAACTATTTTTTGATATATGTTGATTTTTAAAATTATTTCTTTTGAATAGTCAACTAACGCAGCGCTGTAAATTTTGATTTTTTTTATTAAATTAGCAAATGCTATTAAAAATAAAATACAGAAAATAATGCGGAAAAATAATTTATATAATAATCCGCAAAATCCGAAAATTGCGGTAAAATAAACAATTGCCAAAAAACCAAATGCAATTGAATAAAATATTTTTTCTGATTTTGTTAATCTTAAATTTAATTTGCGGACAATTAAATTGCCGTAAAAATATGCGACAACAAAAAAAATAAAAAACCAGAAAATCGTCAGTATCGAAAAAAAAATTTTTTTTAAAAATCCAAAAAATTGAATAAAAAAATTAAAACTAAAAAAATAAAAGAAATTATTTAAAAAAGATTCCGGTGTAATCAACCTAATAATCACAAAATATAGCCAGCAAAAAAAAATTAAAAGAATCAGCCCGTAAATTATTTGTTCTTTTTTTGTATTCATACTTTTTCAGTATAATCTGCAATTTGTTTGATAATATTAGCCCAGTTGAATTGCTGAACTTTATTATATCCGTTTGCTGCAATTTTTTTTAGTTTTTCAGGATTTTGCAATAGATAAATTATTTTTTGAGAAAGTTCTATATAATTATCAGATTCAAAAAAAATTATATCTTCTTCTTCTTTTGAAATTTCACTTATCGCTTGCAGTCTAGTAGCAATCACCGCTGTTCTTGATGCCCAATATTCAAAAATCTTTAAAGTGGTGACAATATCATTCGGTAAATTTTTTCTGCGTGGAATTATGCCTATTGAACACCGGCGTAAATAATCGCGCGCTTTATTGCATTCTAAATAATCAGTAAAAACGCAATATTTGCTGATATTCAAAGTATCGGCTAATTTTTTGATATTATTAAGTTCTCTGCCGCCGCCGACAAAATAAAAACGCGCGTTTTCAATTTTTTTTATAACTTCTGGTATCGCCTTTACTATAATATCTACGCCGTGTTGTTTATCTACCGCGCCTAAATGTATAATATTAAAAAAATAATCTTCTGTTTTATTATTTGGTATCTCGTCTAATTCAGCGCCATCATACACCACATTTATTTTTGCCGCTGAAATTTTTTTTGAAATTAACAAATTTTTCATCGCATTCGATTCGACGATAATCAAATCAGCAGAATTAATAATAAAATACTCTAATTTCAATAAAATCGGAGTCATTAATTTTTCAAATAATGTGCGTTTGGCAATCGGCAGATATTCTGCATGAATATCTGTAATATCAAGAACGAATTTTATCGGAAAAATAAATTTTAAAAAAGGGATAAACAGCGCGGCGATTGTATTATGAATAAAAAACAAATCAGTTTGAAATATAAACTGCAAAAACTTTCGCAATAATCTAATATTAAATTTCAACGAACTCAAAATAGCAGAACGTTGTTTTTTCGGAGAATGCAGCCAGTGCGTTTTTATTCCGCGCAATTCTCCGATTTTATCAGTCGGCGCTATGATGATTACATTATGTCCGCGATGCTTTAATTCTACCGCTGCTTTTAATGTGCGCAATGCGCCGCCGCCGAATATCGGCGCTAATGAATCGTGCGTGGAAACAATAATATTTTTTTTAGTCATTTTCTCTATATTTTTGACTGTAAATTTTATCAACTAAATTAGAGTATACTTGAAAAATAAAAAAATTTAAGCCCAAACCTAATACAACGCGAAAAATATTTCTTATAAATTGCAATAACCATCTAAAATTAAATATTTTTTTTAAAAACCACAGCGCTGAAAAATATTTCAAACGCTTGGCAAGTTTTTGCAATTCGCAGTCATTAAGTAATAATTTTAAAATACTATTTTGTATATCGGCATTTATCTTTCCGTCAAACATTTTAATATCAAAATTATTATTTTTTAGATATTCATAATATTTCGTGCCGGGAAACGGCGAACATATAGACAATTGAAATGATGAAACCGGCAAATTTTCAATAAAATCTAATGTTTCATTAATTGTTTGAAGATTTTCGTTTTTCAACCCAAGCATAAATGTCGTATGTAATTTGATATTATATTTCAAACAAATATCTGCTAATTTCCGCGCTTTTTCAATATCTATCGGTTTTCCTAAATTTTTCAATATTTGACGATTTGCGCTTTCTATTCCAATTTTGACGCCAATACAGCCGCTGTCTGCCATTAACTTAATCAAGCGCTCGTCCAAATTTACAGCGTCAGCCATACAACTCCATTTGATATTTAATTTATTTTGAATTATCGCGGAGCATAATTCGCTGACAAATTGCTTATTAATAGTAAAATCATCATCGTCAAAATAAATCTCTTTTGCATTATATTTACTAATTAATATTTTCATTTCAGTTATTACTCTATCAATGCTAAATGTCCGATATTTTCCGTTTCGATAGATGACATTATTCCATAGACAAAAATCGCATTTATACGGACAGCCGCGCGATGCCTGCATTTGCAACGCCGGATAATTTTGACAAAATCCGTCCCAATATATTTGCGGATTAGGTCTATCTTTTGACGGAAATAATTCACGATTTATTATCGGCAAAAAATCTAATGGCTCAATTAATGAATTTTCATCTATATCTATTATTTTTTCGTTTTTTAAATATACTATCCCTTTACAATTTTCAATTTTTTCTGTGCCACAAATAGCATTAACTAAATCTAATAATTTTTTTTCATATTCTCCTTTGATTATAAAATCAATATTAGGATTTTTTTGCAATAATTCAGCGGCAAATACAGTGGCATACGCGCCCGCTAAAATAATAGTTTTAGTTATTCCCGTTTTTTTTAAATTATCAATTAACTTCATATCAAAATCAATTGTCAATACTGTCGGCTCAAAAAAAATTATATCCGGCTCTGTTTTTTTTAGTTCGTCAAGCATCTCTGATTCTGAATAATCTAACGCCACAAAATCAAAAACAAATACTGAATGTCCAAATTTTTCCAATAAACTTGCCGCGTATCCCAAAAAAAACGGCAGCGGCAAATAATGAGGAATTGTTCCAATTTTCTTTACGCCCGAATGCGGCCAGCGCGAGCCTGCTCTGATAATATACTTTTCTAACTTATCTGTTAAGCGAATTTTAGTTGACGGATTAATCAGCGCAATTTTCATAATTATTTTTTTACTTGCAAATTTTTATTTTTCATTTTAAAAATTATATTTTTTTATTTAAGTTATTCAATCAATTTTTTTTAATACAAGGAATTTAAAAAAATGAAAACTTATTTGGATTGTTATTGCTGTTTTATTAATCAAGCGCTGAAATTAGCGCGAGAATCAAAAATTTCAGAGCAAACGCAAAAAAAATTAATCGATGAAGTATTGAAAATTTTATTGAAAATCCCGGCAGATGCGCCACCGCCATTAATCGCTGAAATCATAACAAAATTAATTTATAAATACACAAAAGTCAAAGACCCATATAAAACAGCCAAACATAACAGCAATATCGAAGCGTTAAAACTATATCCGCATTTAAAAAAAATATTAGCATCATCAAAAAATAAATTATTTACTGGCTTGAAAATTGCAGCGTTTGGAAATATTATTGATTATGCGATTGTCGAAAATCTTAATATCGTTAATGAACTAAAAAATTTTGAAAAATTAAAAGTTTCATTTAAAAAATATAATGAATTCTCGCAAAAAATAAAAAAAGCTAAAACATTATTAATTATTGGCGATAACGCAGGCGAAATAGTATTTGATAAGGTATTAATCGAATATCTATTGAAAAAATATAAAAATTTAAAAATTTATTATTCAGTTAGACATAAGCCCGCGCTAAATGATTCGACAATGGCAGATGCTAAATTTACAGGGCTCGACAAAATTTGCAGCGTAATATCAACCGGTATGGCAGCCCCCGGAATAATATTGCCGCGCTGCTCTGATAAATTTCGAAAAATTTTTGAAGCTGCAGATTTAATATTAAGCAAAGGGCAGGGAAATTTTGAAAGTTTATCGTCAATAACCAAAGAAAATTTATTTTATCTCTTGAAAATAAAATGCAATGTTGTATCGCGTCATATTAATATGAAAATCGGAACAATCGCATTAATTAAATTTTGATTTTTTATTATAAAAGTTTGCCTTCATTCCATAAAGCCGCGCATAATATCGTAGTCATTTGCGCTGTGACTGACGCAATATCAAAATTCTTAGAAACAGAAATATTTGCCGCATCTGCGACAATAGTAAAATCTCTATATATCTCGCGCAATTGCCGTTTATCAAGCCCGTCAGATTTTGACCAATAATGGACATTATCTACAATAGTCTCTTCGCATCTATGCAAAATCACGCTTAATTTTATAGTTTCAAAAGGATGAGGATAAACTAAATGTGCGCGCTCTGCGATTTCAAATAAATCATTCATAATCGTCGTAGCGCTCTGCACTGACCCTTTATTGCATAATTTTATAAAGTCTTCTGTTAATCGCCACTGCGGCTCTGAATAATCCTTATTGCTCAATACAATTGCAAAATATTCCTTTTCGCCGCTATTTTCATCTTCATTCCAACATCTTTTTTTTAAAGTGTTCGGTCTATATTTGCTGAAAATAACTTTATCATTCGGATCATTTATTATAAATTTATCTTCTTCGGCATTATAGCCCAATAATGCAATCCAATGCTTGAAATTATCAACGCATAAAATTGCAGGCAACCCGGAAGCCAATCTTTTTTTTAGTTCGTCTATAAATATATTTCCTTTGCGCTTATTAGAAATCCGTAAAAATTCGCTATATACCCCAAAAGTTTTTGCCGCGCGCTTTAATGATAATTCATCGCAGCCGCTGTGCTTGCGCTGCCACCAACTTAAACCTGTGGCTTCCGCTATCTCCTGCTGACTGACATATTTGCCTAATATAAAAAAACAATAACTCATACTGCACGGCCCGCAATACGATGTTTCCTGCGCAACTTCAAAAATCGAAAAATTCTCTGTTTTCATTTTTCTTCATCAACCATATTTTTTTAAATTTTTAATTAAGTCAATACTATAATCTATAGATTCGTTTATTATTTTCATAAATATTGATATTTTCTCATTTTCAGATATATCCGTATTTTGACGCATTATCTTTATAGCTTTAGAAAAAACAAGTATTTTTATTAATTCAAATGTTCCGTAATACTGATTGGCTAATCCCAATAATTCGTTTAATGTCTTTATTCTGAATCTATTTATTTTGAATATTTCTTTTAATCTTAACAATTGATTTTCTAATTCCGCTATAATATTAAGATAATTTATCGGCTTGTGATTTTTTATAATTTTTTGTAATTCGTCTAATTTAACATTAATTTTTTGTAAGTCTTGACGCGATACAAATTCATCTAATTCCAAATGTTCAATGCCATCTATATACGCGCCGTTGTATGTGCAGTTAAAATATTTTTTCGGATTGCTTGAATTAACATATTTTCTTATCCAGCGCCAATATTCATATAATTGATGAGTCGTATATACTTCTTTTTGTTTTATGCCCTTCACACTAATTTTATTGCCTATTATCTGTAAATTTTCAGTTTCTATTGTCCGAAATTTGTTTAGCGCCGCATAAATATTATTGTCATACATTGTCTGCGCGCAGTGAGTCTTTAAATATGGAAAACTCAAATCTTGACCAATCAGCGCAATATATTTAGCGCCTATATAATCAGCAAATTGCAGCGCAACTGTCGCTACGCTACCTCCGCCTGTTGATAAATTCCCTTTTTTTTCAGTCAAATTTTCAAAAAATAAAGAGAGCGGATAATCTGAAACAAAGAAAAAACTTTTGTTAGCAATCGATTCTACTACTTTAATAGAAGCAATCATACAAGTCACAAAAAAATTATGCAGCGTCGCGTCATAAAAATGATAATAACTCTTATTTTGCGGGTCAATAGAAATAGTAAAATGCGGTATTATCTCTGATTTTAATAATTTTTTATAAACAGTATCTACCGCTATTATTATAAATTTATCTTTGTGTTTTTTGAGTTCGTCAATATTTTCGTCTAATGACGGTCCGGCTGAAACTATTATCGCAGGCATATCGGCAAATTTATTTTTCAAAGTATTTATACCGGGCGCAGAGCATAAATACCTAAAATTATTTATAACATTATTATGAAAAATCTCGCCAAATTGCGATATTGTCAGCGCCTGACCTACTGCATTATCAAGACAAGCACCGCAGATTTCTAAAATCTTTTTTATTTCATCGCCATAAATTTTTGAAATTGTCGGTAAAATCAAATATTTGACATTATTATGAAATAGTATATCAAAAACTTTTTCAAATTTTGACGCTATCTCATTTTCAGATTGATAATATATAAACGCGTAATTATTAGTATTAGGCAGTTCGACAATTTGCAAAAGCGCTATTAGTTCGTCTATATTCCGAGTAATAACCAAAATTTTAACATTAGTATTTTTAAATAAATAATTTAAATGATACGCCAAGCCCGGATATATAGCGATTATCAAATCAGTATTCTTAAATTCAAATTGTCCGATAAAACGCTCAGATTCTTTGACAGCATCATATTGCGAATGAATAAATTTTTTTTCATTGTTTTGTTCAATATAATAAGTATATCCGTTATTTTTACAGCGGATAATTTGAAACTGATACTTTCCAGACTTTAAATGATTGAAAATTTGAGTAAAAAGCAAATTATCTAATCTTGCGAGTTTTTCAAGATTTGAATTTAATAACTCTTGATTTATAATATTCATAATTTATTTTTTTATTGAGCGGCAGATACATTTCCAAGTTTTTTTATAATCGTCTGATTCTAATTCAGACATCGGATAACCGGCCTTATAACTCCAAAACATTATAGATTGTATATCTTTTGATTTTAATAATTTTACAGCGTCACCCACTTCTTTTTCTCTGCCTGCGATGATTTTATACGCCTGCACCCACACTTCGCTTTGACAATTCATCTCTTTTGCTAATTTTATCAATTTATCCGCATAATATCCAACATATTCGAATACATCTTTGTTTTTACGCTGCCAATACGGATCTGTTGACAGCATATCGACATTTTGTATTTTTTTGACATAATCCCAATTAGCCAATCCGCCGAGCGTAGTATCTTCTGTAGGCAATAGACAAATATTGTTTTTTTTGTTATATGTGCTTGCAACTTTGCACAAATAGTTTAGTAATTCAACAATAACTTCACTGCGAAAATTAACAAAATCATCATTTATAGTCTGCGGCAAATCATAATTAAAACGAGATTTGAACGCTTTTTGACAATATTCGCAGCGGCAGCCCCATACTCCGGTAATCTCCTGAAAATTTTTAAAATAAAAATGCGGCTCGTCCCAAAAAATATAATCAGCCGCGCTCGCAGTCGCAGCAGCAAGCCATTTCAAAAGCAATTCTTTTGTTAATGGATGATTAATGCAAGCATTCGGCGTTCTTTTGTTTTCATTAGTAATCTGCCAAATTTCAGGATAATCCAGCAGCCATTTAGAAAACTCCTCGCCGCCAAATATTCCGAGCACTGCCCAAGGGTCAATATAAACTGTAAATTTTTTCTTTTTGGCAATCTCGCACATTTTATATATTGTTTTTTTATAAAAAAAATAATCATTTTCAGAAAATGTAATTAATATTGCATTAAAACCAGAATCTTTCATTTTTGTCAATTCTTCGCTGAAATGCTCTAAATATCTACAACCAAAATAACTGCAGCCGACCAACATTTTATTTTTCTCTCCTAAAATATAATAAAAAAGATTGACATTTTAATTTTAACATTATAAAATACCCTTTTTAAATTTACAATAATTTTTTATTTTTAAAATCAATCTATATGAGTAAAATAAGCAGAGAAGATTTGCAAAACATAATAGATAATACGATTGTTATAAATGACCATTTTGTAAAATGTTCGTTATATGATTTTACAGAACTGCATTTTTCGGTAATCGGCAAAACTCCATTTAGAGATGATATGTGCATAGCGCGCGATGGCGTAACTGTCATTTCTCCGCAGATTCTAATCGCGCCGAACGCAATGCCGAGTTTAGATGAATTAGCCGAAGAAGAAAAGGTTGTTATTGAAGCGCGAATATTATTTTTTAACAATTACAAATTGCAATTTAGCGAACATCCAGTACGCAGATTCAAAAAAGATTTAAAAGATGTGGCTGAAGAAATTTCAAATAATTATGCTAAAAACAGCGATATAAATTGCTGGGCTGTTATCAAGACGCCAGATGCTAAATTATGGCGATTATCATTAATCCATTATATCGCTCAAAAAGTTTTTAATAACCGCGGCGATAATACAAACGGTTTTTTTAATAATAGATTATCCAATTATTTCTAATCACAATGATAATTATTCCAGCGATTGATTTAAAAGACGGCAAATGCGTGCGGCTATTGCAAGGCGATTATAATGCGGTTACAGAATATTCTTCTTCCCCTATCCATCAAGCGCAAGAATGGCAAAAACAAGGCGCTGAACTCATACATATTGTAGATTTAGACGGTGCAAAAGACGGAATATCTAAAAATTTTGAAGTCATAAAAGAAATTATAAAAAATATAAATGTCCCTATTGAATTAGGCGGCGGAATCAGAACTCTGAAAACAATTGAACAATTATTGAATATCGGCGTAAAATATATAATTATCGGCACAGCTGCTGTTAAAGATAAAAATTTTCTTACATATTGTTTAAAAAATTATTCTGATTACATTACAATCGGAATTGATGCAAAAAATGACTATATAGCCATTGACGGCTGGCAAAATATTACAAAACTAAATTTTGTAGAATTTTCAAAATTAATATGCGATTTGGGCTGTCGCCGCATTATTTATACTGATATTTCGCGCGATGGTATGTTAAATTCTCCAAACTTTGACAATACCGCAAATTTAGCTGATGCAGTATTGCAATTTAATACTGAAATTATCGCTTCTGGCGGCGTGGGCGCGCTCGATGATATAAAAAAAATTAAAGAGTTAAATAGACCTAATATCACCGGCATAATAATCGGCAAAGCGTTGTATGAAAAAAAAATTCGTTTAACTGACGCAATTTCTATATTTCAAAACATTCGTTAATAAACTTATTGCAAAGCAGAAACTGCGCAGTTATCTCAACTTTCATAATAAAAAAAGTATTAATGACTAACCCGGATATTTCATAAAGCAAGTCAATAGGAGAAAATATCCGAGTTAAAGACGCTTGTGAGTAAAACGGAAATTATTTATTATTCTGTTTTATTCACAGCATCGGCAATCAAGTCATTTTTTTGGTCTCTTTGGATT
>JAKPEO010000045.1 GCA_029551925.1 bacterium | reverse complement strand
CTTAAAATAATTATTAATAAAACAAATATTAATTTCATAACAATGTATAATCTTTCCAATTCTATATTACCCTTACTTTTACCCTTACTAATCAATGATACCCTTACTTCCTTTATACTGCCAGCGCGTTTTAATTCTTTTTAAAGATGCGCCTATTTACCTTCTTTATTTTATCGATATTTTTTGAATTTCAAAACTTTATTTTTATATTCGCAAATTATTATTTCGGTTATTTCAAAATCAACGATATTATTTATCACTCCGTTTATTTCACTGTTATTCAGATATTCTGATTTTATTGTTTCGGTTATCTGTTTAATCTGATTTTTGGAATCGGCGAACAACCGCTTTAAATCAGGCGCATTATAAACGGTAATAATATTTTTATCATAATTTTCTATAATTACCAGCGGATTAATCACAGCCGCTGTTTTGACAAACGCAAGTTTGTTGTTATCCGAAATATACGGCGCAATTATTTTATTTAGTTCTTGCTGCGAAACACTATCAAGTTTGCCCGAAAAAACAATCACAGGTTTTACTATATCCTGTTTGTTCGCAGTGTGTATTTCTTTGTTCATTGCAATTACAGTTTGATTATTATCGTCAATACTGAAAGTATCAGAATCAATTTGTTTTTGAGTATCAGCGTTATCAGCAATATTCAATATTTTTTCTGATTGATTAAAATAAAGATAAACGCCTATTAAAACAATTATTGCCGCTGCCGCCGCTGTCCAATAAAATTTGTATGTTTTAGTCGGCGTATGTTCCGCAGCATCGCTCACGGCTAATTTCATTACAATATAATTTTGACGGCAATTATCGCATTCCAATAAATGTTTGTTATACATTTCCGCTGTTTGCTTATCGAGTTTATGCTCGACAAACAAATCTAAATTTTCGTTAAATGTTTTACAATCCATATTCATTTCCTATAATTAATTTTTGAAATATTTTTTCCAGTTCGCGACTTTCATTTTCAACTGTCGACAAATTGTCGACAGTTCAAGTCCGTCTTCGCTTTTTACACGGATTTTCATTTTGAACCAATAATCTCGTGGATTAACGCTGTCAGTCAATGTTCCAATAAAAAAATCTCCCGCTTTTTTACGCAAATCTGTAATCTGCAATTCGTAATTCATAATTAAAATCGTCCTTTTATTTTTTTATTTGCGCACTTTGCGACTTTGCGCGAAAAAATCGACGCTAAAGCGTCTCACTACATTTTTTCTGTTCTTTGTAGTGAGGGGCTTTACGCCCCGTTTCTTTATAATTTTTTTTACACGGATTTCACGGATTTACACGGATTTTTTTTACCGCCAATCATTAAAAATATATTTATAAATATTTGGTTACTATTCACCACCGCTTAAAAAAAGGCAAAAAATGGGGCAAAAATGTAGTGAAAGGCTTTAGCCTTGTCAAAAAACGACGCTAAAGCGTCTCACTACAGCATTTTTTGCATTCAAAATTAGGTGTGGTGAATAGTAACAATATTTGGTCAATTTAGTTCATCCGTTTTTGATTTTTCACACTGATTAACCCAATTAACCCGATAAATTTCATAAAATTTTTCTCATTCATCTAATGTAAAAATCATTTTTCTTTGATCAATTTTAGCTTTTCCTAATAATTCACCTTTTTCACTGAAAATAATAAGAGTATTTTTCGGAAAAAACTTACCTTGTATATGTTCTTCATTTACTAATCCAACAACTTTAATTTTTCCGCTTTCATAAAATCCTATAAACTTTATATCTCTATTTCCTATTGGTGTTTTAATAATTTTAGATTTAAATAATTCAATAGAACTAATTTTTCCGTTTTCATAAAAGTCAATTGAATCTACAATTAGCTCGCCTACGGGCGTTTTAATATTTTTTGATTCGAACAAATTCCACATTTTAATTTTTCCGTTTTCATAAAAACCTATTGAAAAAACCTTCATTTCTCCTAAGGGAATTTTAATTGTTTTTGGTTCTGATAACCTACACCATTCAATTTTTCCATTTTCATAAAATTCAATTAATTCAATATTTAACTTACCAACCGGCGTATTTATGCTTTTTGGGGTTGATAAATAACATCTTTGAATATCTCCATTTTCATAAAAGCCAATATTTTCTACTTCTAATTCTCCGATTGGCGTTTTAAATTTTTTAGACAAGGATAAATCAACCCATTGAATTCTACCGTTTTCATAAAACCTAATCTCATTTACTTCTAATTCTCCTATAGGCGTTTTAAGTGTTTTCGGTTTTGATAAGATACACCTTTCAATTTTTTCGCTTTCATAAAAGCCAATTGAATTTATATTTAGTTCTCCTACAGGCGTTGCTTTAAGTGTTTTCGATTCTGATAATATACACCATTTAATCTTTCCACTTTCATAAAAAGAAATATTTGTGATTTCTAATTCACCTACCGTTGAGGTAATTGTATTAATTTCAGATACATTGACGCTTTTAATATTACCGTTTTTATAAAAAGAAATATTTGTAATTTCTAATTCGCCTACCGTGGAGGTAATTGTATTAATTCCAGATACATAGACGCTTTCAATATTACCGTTTTCATAAAATTCAATTGAATCTACCTTTAATTCACCTGCGGGCGTTTTAAGGATTTTAGGTTCAAGTAAAACTATGTTTTCAATCTTACCACTTTTATAAAACCAAATATATTTAGTTTCTAATTCGCCAACTGCTGTGAGAATTTTTTTAGATTCAGATAATTTTAACGCCAAAATCTCGCCACTTTCATAAAAAATAATTTCATTAATTTCTAATTTACCAATTAACATATTAATTTTTTGAGATAATAATAATGATAACACTCCAATATATCCGTTTTTATAAAAATCAATACCTTTAATAAATAAAGTTCCGAATTTTGAATTGTAAAGCCAGTTTGATTTTTCTTTTTTAAATATATTTATATACATATTATCAATTGCTTTTAGGATAGCTTCATCTGTATATTCATCATTTTTCATTCGCTGAACATTAATTATGTTGCTAATTTTATCCAACATTTCTTGTTTATTACGTCCATATTTAAATTCTAAAGTAATATCAAACTTTTGTAGTTTTTTATAAAAATAGTCATCATCATTTACCAGTATTTCTTCTGTTAATGAGATTGATTTTTTTGATTTATTTGATCTATCATAATTCCAATAAAAATCAAGATTTCCCAATTTTTTCCATTTATTGTAATTGTTCTTTTCACAATAAAATTTTTCATTGCCAATATTAAAAGAAATCAAATTATTTTCATCTAAAAACTTTTGCGGTATTTCTTTATAAATTAATTCATAATATTTAATTAACATAATTAAATCTTTAATTTTATTTGTGTTTGGCTCCCACTTATCTTTAAACGCTGTCAAGTATTTTTGCTTGACATCCTGCGGTAAATCAGTTTTATTCATTTCCTCCATTTCGGTTAAATCTGCTGAAAACTTTGCTTCAAGCGCGGACATTTCCGCATCCTGATTTTCTTTAGCGGTTTTGATTTTCTGATACACCGGCTCTAATAACGGTAAAATCCGCTGTCTGCTTTCGGGATATTTAGCGCTGTTTATTGAGCTGCGCAAACTTTCGAGCATATTATATTTTTCATTCAAATCAGCAGTTTTTTCAAGCGCTGATATTGCGGTATTATAATGATTCTGCAGTTTTTCAAATTCATCTTTTTTAGCAGCTGATTCCGCTTGTTTTCGTTCTTCATCGGCTTGACGCTTTTTAATTTCTTCGTGCTGCGCCTGCGCTATTTTCCAGCTTTTCAAATCCGTCTGGTCAAGTTCTTCAATATTAATTTTATCCTGACTTATCTGCGGTTTATATACTGGCAAATCAACATTCAGATAATCTAAATTTTCTTCGTATTTTTTTATCTTCGCAAGCTCCGCGTCTATATCATACTGAAAAAGCGGTTCATCATTTTTCTGTGTTTTACGCTTTACAGCGATTTCTTCGGCATTATATTTAAACAGCGCGAACGGCTGATATATTATTCCGCCGTCCGTCTGATAAACAGGATTCATTTCAGGCAGATTATTCCGTTTTGTATAATCTGTCAATCTGTTATCCGCGAACGCGACCAAGTCCTCAACACTGATAATTCCGTCTTTATTCATATCAACATCCATAGCCGAGTTCGGCTGATCAACAAGATAGGTTAAGTAATAAGTGAACGCTCCGTTATTCTTATCCTTACGTTCAAACGATTGCTGTCCTTCGCTTGCCGAATATATTGTTTTTATAATTGTTTTATTTACTTCGCCAGCTTGTTCGGTTGAATTATTCGCGGGCGTGAATTGCGCCGCGCTCTGCGTCAGTTTTTCTATTAATACGCCTTTGCCTGTGTTGATATTTGTATTTTCAATTTTACCGGCGTCTTTACCAGCTTTCTTGACAAAACTTCTGCAAGCGTCGATTATTAACGCAATTTCCGCCGGCTGTTTTTCTTTTAATATTGTTCGTATTTCGTTTATGTTCACGCTGAATTTATCAGGCGCGTCTTTGTTGCCGTCATATCCCAATAAATAATTATTACCGCTTTTATCGCCCATCCCGTGACCGCTGAAATAGAATATTACTTTATCGCCCTTTTCTATACCGCGGCTAAACGCCAATATACTCGAATACATACGCGACGCTGTTATATTATCGCCGTAGCCGCTGTCTTTCATCTTCCAGATGTAATCATCTTCAAACCCTGCGTTCTTCAGCATTATCTCGATTTTATCAACATCGCCGTGCGTGCATTCAAGCGGCGTATAGCTCTCGTAATTCTGCACGCCGATTATCATCGCTTTACGGTTTTTCGCAGCTTCAGCTGCGCCCGCCAAACAAATCAAACCCATCAAAAATACGAATAATACTTTTTTCATCTTTCGCCACTCCATTTTTTACACTAATCTGTAATCTGCAATCTGCAATTCTTCTAATTGTTAATTGTTAATTGTTAATTGTTAATTGTTAATTGTCAATTGTCAATTTCCAATCCCCGCCCATTTCCAGAACGGAACACATTTAATTTTACAGCCGTC
>JAKPEO010000002.1 GCA_029551925.1 bacterium | reverse complement strand
GGATAAATCTGAGAAGTATTTGCTATATAAATTTCTTCATTATCGATTTTATAAGGAGTTATCTTTTCAGAATATTTGCCGCTGTAAACAGGCGTAGCATAATATGTTTTTGTAATTAATTTTGAATAAATAATTCTATTTAATTCGGACTTCCCTATATTATAAACCCGACATAAACTTTCTTCATATTCACAAAATAATTCTTCTTCTGTCAATTCAAAATACTTATGATTTTGCGGCAAATAGTTGACAATATAAGTTATATACTTGCCATTATATTCATTCGGACCAATAAAATTTGTATGTTCTACAACTAATCCAAAAGGTATATTTTCATTGGCTATATTAAGCCAGTAAAAATCGCTGAATGGTTTTTCAGTAAATAAAATCAAGCAAACAACGCCAAAATATTTAATTTTATTATTGAAACTAATATTATACAATTTTTCTATCTGTTCATTGCTATTTGTAAAAATAATTTTATCCGCCTCATAGATGCCTTTGTCAGTTTCAATCTTGTAACCTTCATTTTCTTTTTTTATGTTTTTAACTGTATTATTAGTCAGTAGTTCGCCATTATTTTCTAAAATTTTTTCGTATAATTTTTTATGTAATATTTTAAAACTATCTTTAAAATAACCGAGTTTCTCGCCGCCTTCGGCTCTTGATTTTGCGCGCGGATGTATTCTGCCCCATAGCCAAGCCGCTGATATGTGTTCTGCAAAATTTCCGAATTTTTTTTGCAACATTTTCCGCCAGAATTTATCATATACTTCAGAAGAATAATATTTCTGAAACCACTGTCTGACCGTCAATTCCTCAAGTCTTTGCCAGTCTTTTTTTTTTTGAAAAAATAAAATATGCAACCCCAATAAAATTCTGGCTTTCAAAGATAAAAAATTTAATTTGAACAAATCAAAAGGCGTTTGCATTGAATATAATTTATCGCAATAAACGCCGACCTTTGATTTATTCCATATAATATTATCTGCAATATTGAGTTCGCTTACAAGTTTTAGAAGCGCACAATCTGTCTTGAAAAAATGATGATAAAATCTTTCAATTGAAAAATTCTCAATATCTAATGTCCCGCCTAATCCGCCGACATCTTGATTTTTTTCAAAAAGAATAATATTATATTTTTTTTTTGAAAGATAATATGCAAGCGTCAGTCCGCCAATTCCTGCGCCGATAACTGCAATTTTAATCATTTTTGAATCCTATTTTTTCTTTTAAAATATAGTTAGGTCTGCCTTTCACTTCATCGTATATTCTTGATATGTATTCACCTATTATTGCAAGACAAAATAATTGTATGCTGCTGAAAATGAGAATTAGCAAATAAGTCGTAGTATGACCCACTACTGAAAATCCGCTGAAAAATAATTTGCCAATAAGAATAAAAATAATTCCAAGCCCGGAAAGTAAACTAAAAAAAACCGCCATCAAAAAGAATATTTTCAATGGAAAATACGAAAATGAAAATATACCGTCTAATCCGAGTTTAATTAATTTTATCAAATTATATTTTTTTTTGCCTGCGGCGCGCTCAGGTCGTTCATATTCGATTCCGATTTGTTTGAAGCCTACCCACGCGCGTAATCCGCGTAAAAATCTATTTTTTTCAGGTAGTTTTTTTATAATTTCTACAAGTTTACTATCTATCAAAGAAAAATCGCCGGTATCTTTAGGAATATTTATGTTCGCAAGTGTTGATAATATTTTATAATAGCATTTATAGATTATATTTAAAAATAAACTTTCATTTCTTTTTCTTCTTATACAATAAACGACTTCATAACCTTCTTCCCATTTTTTCACTAAATCTTTTAATAGTTCCGGCGGATCCTGTAAATCGCAATCCATCAAAACGACCGCGTCGCCTGAAGAAAAATCCAACCCAGCAGTATATGCCGCCTGCTGTCCAAAATTTCGAGCTAAATTTAAACATTTAACTCTATCGTCATTATAAATTATTTCTTTTATCAATTGTTCCGAATTATCGCTGCTTCCATCATTAACAAATATAATATTAAATTTATACCGCTTAAATTCATTAAAAATTTTACAAAGTCTGGTATAAATATTCTTTATGTTTTCAGATTCATTATAAACCGAAATAATTACTTCAATTGTTTTCATAGCGCCCAACCAAGAATTATTTTTCGAGCGTTAAAAAAATTAATACGCCTAACCATTTATCAAGCATTTTATGTATAAAGCCCGGTAATTTATTCAAAATTTTTGAAAAACGCATTGGAAAATAATGAACTGAATATTTTTTTATTTTAAACATATTAACCAAATCAAACGCTTCTTTTTTGGAATATAATTTTCCAAGCGGATTTTCATTACCGTCATAACATCTGACAAAATCTTCCGGCGACGCGGCAGTCAAAAGATTTCTTCTTTTTTCAGGCAGCGAATTCAAAATCAATTTTGAAAAAAATTTAGTAAAATGCCAGCCAATTTTTGTCAAAAGCATATTTCTGTAATAAATGCTGAGGATAGCGTTTTTTTTTGGTTTTAATACTCTATAAATTTCTTTTATTGCCTGCTCGGTATTCGGCGTATGATGTAAAACTCCAACACAACAAATAAAATCAAAAGTACAATTTTTAAATGGCAGATTTTCCGCGCTTGCTTCAATCATATTTCCTTTCAAATTAAATATACTAAATGATTTCTTTACCAGTTTTACCGCATTAAATGTCAAATCAACCGAAAAAACTTTTGCATTATTTTTAGCGTAATTTCGCGAAAAGAAACCAAGTCCGCAACCCAAATCAAGAACAAATTCATTTTGATGTTTGTCAAACTCATGAAGTTCAATAGTGTACTTGTCAATATCTTCAAATTTTATTCTATCATGCTCTTTAAAAAAATCCAACGACCCTAATTCTTCTTTAATTTCATACGAACTCAAAGGATTGGCTTCCCAGAATTCTTTAACTTTTTTTATTTCAATTTTTTCTGTATCTTGTTTATTCTTTTGTGATACCATATCTTTATTTTTTTTAATATATATCTTTTTTATGTCACTTTGTCAATAAAATTTTTCAGTTTGTTAAATAAAATCGAAATCAAATTAAAACATATTTATTCTTTTATAATTATTTTACATTAATTTTATTTTCCACTAATTTTTTATAAATTTCAAGCATTTTTTCTGCCTGCTTATGCCAATCACCACGCTCTAATACTGTTTGACTATTTATTTTTATCGCTTGTTCGCGTAATTTTCTATTCTTTATCGCTCTTATTATTTTTTCTGCTAATTCTTCATATTCATCCGGATTAACAAAAAATCCTCCATCTGGTTCTTTATACCATTGTCTATTTGCTGGTATATCCGAACAAATTGGGAAACAGCCACATGCCATTGCTTCGTTTAATGATATATTATTGCCGTCAGAACGTGCAACTGATATAAATATCATACTTTTTTTTAACCAATTAGCGATCTGTTCAGCCGTCTGCCAGCCTAAAAATTTTACGCTACTTTTAACATTCAAATCTTCACATATTTTTTCATATTTAGACCGCAAATATCCATCACCTATAAAAACAAATTTTGCTGGTGGTATCTCTTTTAAAACTAATGGAATAGCATCTATAATCAATTTTTGATTATAAATTTCATTAGTCATACTTCTTGTACTTAAAATTATCGGTTCGCTTTCATTTACTTTTCTATTTTCTAAATTAAATATTTTTGTATCGCAGCCCCACGGTAATGTTATCATTTTTTTTTCATCTATTCTAAAGTTTGTTTTAATATACTCTGTCATATGTTCTGCCATTGATGTCGCTAAATCAGCTTTCTTAAAACATCTCTGCACAATCCATTTTTCTATCCTGCTTTTTTTCGGCTCAACAAACACATCCGAACCAATC